>JACPAP010000129.1:0-24755 GCA_016180765.1 Gemmatimonadota bacterium | reverse complement strand
GCGGTGGACTTCGTAGAACGCCTCGGCTTGGGGCCGCGTCAAACGCAGGAGCCGGGCCGCGCGGATGTGGAACCCCGCCCGTTCCAGGTGCGCGATGATGGCGCCGGTCTGGGCCGCGGCTACGGCGTCGGGCTTGATGATGGCAAGGGTGTACATGGTCTCCTGTGACGACCGCGCATCACATGCTGCAGCGTGAAAGGACGTGCAACGTGCAACGTACAACGTACAACGGGCTGCACCGTTGCACGTCTGTTGCCACCGGGTCACCGTCCACGGTTGGCATCAGGGCCCAAAAAGGCGGCGGACAATGTCGCCCCGGGTGAGGAACCCCACGAGTACGCCGTCCCGCACCACCGGAAACCGATCGATGTCTTTGTTCACGATCAAGCTGGCCACGTCCGCCAGGGTCTGGTCCTCCGAGATACACAGCACGCTGCGATCCATGGCTTCGCGGACCGGGATCGCGCTGGGATCCCGCCGGTCCGCGGGATCGCGACGCGCCGGCGCGAGGAACTCGCCCGTGCTTGCCCGCTTTACGTACTTGGGCAGCAGGAACCGAAGCACCTCGCGGTGGCTCACCATGCCCAGCACCACTCCCGCGTCCGTGACCACGGGGAGCGACGGGATCCCGTGGGCCACCATGAGCCGCGCCGCGAACTCCAGCGTCTGCTCCGGACCGACCGACAGCACCTTGGGGGTCATGAAATCGCGGATCATGAGCTGTCCCGGCAGTTGCACGTCGGCCAGGGGCGCCGCCTCGAGCACGTCCCGCGGCGTCTGCGCCTTGAGCAGCGCGTCCACCGCCTCCCGCCGGCTCAGCGTGCGCGCGAACGCGCTCGCCGCCTGCAGGTAGGCGGCCGCCTCCTTCTGCGGCGCCAGGATCAGCACCACGATGCGGGCCCCGCGGCGCGCCTGTCCCTCACGACGCCGGGCGATCGGCGCCGGCGCCACCCCCAGCGCCACCACCAGGCGCTTCACGGCGTCGGTACGAAAGTGAATGAAATACGCCTGCCCGCCCAGGGTCACGGCGTCTTCCGGGAGCGCCTCGGCCACCAGCTGCCGCAGCACTTCCGGCTCGCCGCTCAGTCCCGACGCAATGAGCACCTCGATCAACCGCTGGCCCGCCTCGCGCAGGTTCTGGGCGGCGAGCGGGACCACCACGCGCTCCGGGGCGAGCAGGTCCACCAGCTTCATACCCGACCCAGGCGCTGCTGCAGCAGCGGCACCACGTCCGCCGGGCGTGGCATCACCGCCACGCCGGCGGCGTTCAACGCTTCCATCTTCTCCGCAGCCGTCCCGCTGGAGCCGGAGATGATGGCGCCCGCATGGCCCATGCGGCGACCCGGTGGAGCGGTCTGGCCGGCGATGAAGCCCACGACCGGCTTGCGCACGTGATCGGCGACGTAGCGCGCGGCATTCTGCTCGTCCATGCCCCCGATCTCTCCGATCATGACGATAGCGTCCGTGCCGGGGTCGGCCTCAAACGCGGCCAGACAGTCGATGAAGTTGGTGCCGATGATGGGATCGCCGCCGATGCCCACACAACTGGACTGGCCCAGGCCGTGGCGGGTCAATTGGTGGATGATCTCATAGGTGAGCGTCCCGCTCCGCGACACGACGCCGATCCGTCCCGGACGGCAGATCTGGCCCGGAATGATGCCCACCTTGCTCTGGCCCGGCGAGATGGCGCCGGGGCAATTCGGCCCGATGAGCCGAGCCCCGAACCGGGCCGGCACGTAGATCACCGAGGTGTTGGCCCCCGTCGTCGCCACCGCATCCGCCACCGTGTCGAACACCGGCACCTTGCCCTCGAAGGTCTGACCTCCGCGGCCCGGCGTGACGCCGGCCACCACGGCGGTCCCGTACTCCAGCATCTGCCTGGCGTGAAACGAGCCGTCGCGACCGGTGATGCCCTGAACCACCAGCCTGGTCTGGCGGTCGACGAAGATGCTCATGCCGCCTCCCGGGCCAGCTCGACGGCGCGGCGGACCGCGTCGTCCATGTCGGTCAAGGCGCTGAAGCCGGCATCCTCGAGGATCTTCACGGCCAGCTCCTCGTTGGTCCCGGTCAGGCGGATCACCAGCGGGCGGTCGAGCGCGAGCTGCCCGGTCGCGGTCACGATGCCGTTCGCCACGTCGTCGCACCGGGTGATGCCGCCGAAGATGTTGAACAGGATGCTCTTGACGTTGGGATCCGCGGTGATGATCTGGAGCGCGGTCACCACCTTCTGGGGGTTGCTGCTCCCGCCAATGTCCAGGAAGTTGGCCGGCTCGCCGCCGTAGTATTTCACCAGATCCATGGTTGCCATCGCGAGCCCGGCGCCGTTCACGCAGCAGCCGACCCTCCCATCCAGCTTGATGTACGACAGCCCCGCCTCGCGCGCCTGCACCTCGGCCGGCGCCTCGGCGGTGGTATCCCGCAAGGCCGCGATCTCGGGGCGGCGTTCCAGCTCGTTGTCGTCCACCACCAGCTTCGCGTCGAGGGCCACCACCTGGCCGCCGGGCGTGGTGATGAGCGGGTTGATCTCTACCAGCGAAGCGCCGGCGCGCCAGAAGACGTCGTACAGCTGGCGCATGATGGTGGCCGCCTGCCTCGCCGGCTCGACGCCCCGATACAGGCGGAAGGCCATCGCCATGGCCTGGTGCGGCAGCAGGCCGTACCGAGGGTCGATGGCCACTCGGAAGATCTTCTCCGGCGTGGTCGCGGCGACCTCCTCGATGTCCACGCCTCCCGCCGGGCTCACCATCAGCACCGCACGCTGGCTGGCCCGATCCACGATAATCCCGACGTAGCTCTCGGACGCGATCTCCGCCGCCGGCGCGACCAGGACCTGGTTGACCCGGAGGCCTTTGATGGTCATGCCGATGATCTGCCCGGCCCGCTCCCGCGCCTCGGCGGCGTCCTTGGCGAGTCTCACGCCGCCCGCTTTGCCGCGACCCCCGGCATGGACCTGCGCCTTGACCACCACGGGGCCGCCGATGCGCTGCGCGATCCGCGCCGCCTCGTCGGGAGTGCTCGCGACATCGGCGTCCGGAACCGGAATGCCCGCACCCTGCAGCAGCGCCCGGGCCTGGAATTCATGCAGGTTCACTCACGCATCTCCCGTGATCAGGGTTCCCGTCTCTCCCTCGAGGCCCGCTCGACCTCGCGCGAGATGGGTAATCACCGCCCGCCGCCCGCCCGAACGCACGAAGTGCAGGGCAGCCTCGACCTTGGGCCGCATGGATCCCACGCCCAACTCCTCGCTCTCCAGCAAGCGCTCGGCCTCCGCCGCGCGCAGTCGCCGGATGGGCTCCTGCCGCGGCGTGCCCCAACCGCGATACACGGCCTCCACGTCCGTGAGGATCAGCAGGGTATCGGAGCCCAAGCGGGTCCCCAGGATCGCCGCCACGCGGTCCTTGTCCACCACCGCGTCCACGCCCTCCCACCCCAGCCGCGGGTCGGCGTAGACCGGCGGCCCGCCCCCACCGGCCGCGATCACGATTTTCCCCTCATTCACCAGCCGCTGCACCGCATCCGCTTCTACCACGTCGAGCGGCAGGGGACTGGGCGCCAGCCGGCGCCAGCGGCCGCCGGCGTCGCAGCCCACCACGGTCCCCTGCCCGCGGAGTCGAGCCAGGAGGTCGTCCGACAGTGCGTGACCGACGGGCTTGGTGGGCCGCAGGGCGTCCGGCGCTTGGGTGTCCACCACGGTCTGCGTCACGATGGTGAGCACTTCACGCTCGATGCCGGCCCGCCGGAGCGCGTTCTGCAGCGACTGCTGGATCATGTAGCCGATCCAGCCCGCCGTGGCTGCCACCAGCACGCCGAGGGGCAGCGGCTCCACGCGATCGCGGCCCGCTTCGTTGCGCAGCAGCTCGTCGCCCACTTGCGGCCCGTTGCCGTGCACGATGGCGATGCGCCACCCCAGGGCCGCCAGGTCCACGATCGGGGCCAGCGATTCCCGCGTGTGACGGAATTGATCGTGGATGCTGGCCCGCTCGCCCGGCGGGGCCAGCGCGTTGCCGCCCAGCGCGACGACGATTGACCCTACGTCAGACGTAACCATGCCTGGTTCGATGCTTGTCGTTCTTCGCGGAACCGGCATCCCGTCACACCTTCTCCCCAGTCATTCACCGCGGTGATTCTTTCCGTCAGGGCGCACTGTCAGTAGACGCGCGCAGCAGGCGACGGAGCTGGTCGTAGGCGTGACCGAACGCGGCCCAATCCCCCGCGCGGCGGGCGGCATCCAGGCGCCGAAACCACTCGCGCGCCGCGCCCCAGTCCGCGGTGCTACCGCCGGCATACCGTGCCGTGGCGCCGAGATCGCGCAGTGCCGCGACCGCGCCGGCGCCGCGCCCCAGCGCGCCGCCCGAGCCGGCCACCAGCTCCTGCAGGCGGGGCACGCCTTCCTCCCGCGTGGGCAGCGCCAACACCGGGCGAAAGCTCACGATCCCGCCGGCAAACACCAGGGTCGTGACCGGGCCCGCGGCGGCGGACGACGGGCTCAGGTCACCCACCGTTTCGGCGGCGAAGCGGGACGGGCCCCGGTGCGCCAGGGGCTGCGCCAGGCGCACCACGCGAAGCACGGGGCGGGTGCCGTCCACATAGCCGTCGGCGACCACCGCCAACATGCCCGGCTCGCCACGCTCGGCCACCTGGCGCAGCCGAAGCCGCAGTCGATCGTCTCCGGGAAGTGTGCCGGCCAACCAGACCGGCTCGCGCGGCGCCGTCAACGTGGTATCGTTTCCCCCGCGACCCCGCGCGGGCAGGCGACGCACCCCGGGCCATCCCCCAGGTACTCCAGCCATCGCCAGCGGGACTTGCGCGGCGAACAGCTCCTCGGGATAACGCAGGTGGCGCCGCAGGGCCTCCGGCAGGCGATCCACCGGCCGCACGATGTCCGGGGCCAGCGCCGCCCACGCGGCGCTGATCGGATCGGGATCGTCCACCAGGTATACCTGGGTCTCGCCGCTGTAGGCGTCCACCACGCCCACCAGGCTGGTCCGCAGATAGCGCAGGCCCCGGCCACGCCACTGGCTCAACACCGACAGGGGGAACGTCTCGCTGGAGACGTGGCCCCAGGCGAGCCACAGGAGGCGGCGCCCGGCCACGACGGGGTACGGCGCGCCGAACCGGGCGAACGGCGCGTACCGATCGAGCCGCGCTGCGACGGCCCGATGCCACAGCACCAGGTCGCCTGCCGGCACCGCGCCGGCGGTCAACAGGCGCGGGCTTTGCAACGTCCACGCCAGCGCCAGGCGGCGACCGATCCCTGCCGGGGCGATCCCCACTTGCCGCTCCGGCGCCCGCCCCAGTGCGTACTCCTCGGCGGCCGGGCTGAACCACACCTCTCGATGCGCCAGGTCCAGCTCGGCGAACTGCGGCGCGCCGGAGTCAGGACGCGTAAGGTCCGGCACGAAGAGTGGCAGCCCGTCGGGCGTCGCCTGGGCCGCCGCCACCGCGATGGCTCCACTGGCATGGGCGTAGCGACCGGCATGCACACTGCTCCACGACAGCGCGGCATCGGCCTCGCGGGCGGCCAGGAGATCCACCTCCCGCGCCGCGAGGTACAGCGCCACGGGCCGGCGGTTGCGGCCTTGATAGAGATCGAGGCCGGCGCCCGCGAACCGGTGTTCCGGACCCTGCGGCGCCAGCCGGCGCAGGAGGTCCTGGAGGGCACCAGCGTCCCAGATCGGAACGAGCCCGAGCTCGGATGCGCGCCGGGCCGGGAGATCGGCATCCGGGCTGGGCGGAGGATCGATGGTGGTGTCGCCGGCGGGAAGGGCGAACGCCACCGAAAGCATGCGGCGCTGCGCGGCCACGAGCTCGGGGAGGGCCAACCGGTCAGGACCCCGGACCGCGGTCGCGAAACCGGGCACCACGAAGGTGCCCGCCAACGCCAGCCCCGCCAGCACGCCCCACGGGGCCACCACCAGGGTGTTGCGATCCACCCAGATCCACGCCAGGGAAGCGATCGCGACCACCACCGCCACTCCACTCAGCGCGCGCGAGAACGGAAGGCGGACCTCGACCAGCACCGCGTCATACGGGACGTTGCGGAGGCCGGCCACATACTCCGCGGGATCCAGCCGGAAGCCGGCCGCCAGGGTCAGCGCGAACACCACGAGCAGGCCTGCCAGATGGGTCCGAGCCCAGTCGGCCACTACCAGGCGGCGTTCCGCCACGCGAATCGCCCCGACCAAGGCGTACAGCCCCGCGGTCACGACCAGGAGGACCGCGCTCAGGGTGGCCAGGAACCCGTGCAGGGTGCGCTCCCACGGCAAACGGAACAGGTAGTAGGTGAGATCGCGGTGCAGCACCGGGTCTACCAGCTCGACCGGCGCGCGACTCCCGAGCAAGGCGAAGGAATACCACCACCCCGACGCGCGGTGGCTCACCAGGACGGCGATCAGCAGCCCCAAGACGACGGTGCCCGCCACCAGGTAGCGGCGTGGCACGGCCTCGACGATCTCCAGGTTCCCGAGCCGGCGCGGCACGTGCACCGACCCGATGGTGCGGTAGATCAGGTACAAGTTGCCCAGGGACCAGGTGGCGGCGGTGGCGAAGGCCAGCCCGAGCAGCGTGAGTTTCAGCTGGGCGATCGCGGTGTGCGTGACCCCGACCCCCAACGACTCCGCCCAGAGCCGGTTCGCCACGCTCACGGCGGCCCAGCGACCTACCAGCAACCCCAAGAGCGCGAGAAGCACGGCGGCCCGCACCCACGCGCGGCGCGGCGTCATCCCGTCACGCGGTCACGCCCTGGGAGCGCAGCCATGTCTCCACCTCGCCTCGATACGCCACCAGGGCAGCCTCCGAGGACGCCTCGAACCGCAGCACCAGCACCGGCTGGGTGTTGGAAGCCCGGAGCAGGCCCCAGCCGTCCGGAAAGATCATCCGGACGCCGTCGATGGTGAGGACCTCGTACCGCTCCGCGACGTGGCGCGCCGCGGCCTCGACCACCGGGAACTTGCGATCGTCCGGGCAATCTACGCGGAGCTCCGGCGTGGTGAAGGTTCGCGGAACGTCGGCCAGCAGGGGCGACAGCGGCCCGGGTGTGCCGGCGAGGAAGGCGATCAGCCGGGCCGCGGCGAACAGCGCGTCGTCGAATCCGTAATAGTCGCCGGCGAAGAACATATGCCCGCTCATTTCTCCGGCGAGCGGCGCCCGCATTTCCTTCATCTTCGCCTTGAGCAGCGAGTGACCGGTCTTCCACATCACCGGCCGAAGCCCGGCTTGCTCCAGCCCGGTCCGCAGCGTCTCCGAGCACTTCACGTCGAAGATCACCGGATGACCGGTTCCGGCTCTCCGCACCAGGTCTCGAGCCAGCAACAGGAGAATGTGGTCGCCGTACACCACCCGGCCGGTTTCGTCCACCAGGCCGATCCGATCGCCGTCGCCGTCGAACCCGATGCCCAGCTCGGCCCCCACCCGCCGGACCGTCGCCTGGAGATCCCGGAGGTTCTCCAGCACGGTGGGATCGGGGTGGTGGTTGGGGAAGGTGCCGTCCGACTCGCAATAGAGCGGCACCACTTCGGCGCCGATGCCGGAGAGCACCCGCTCCGCCACCAGACTGGCCACGCCGTTCCCGCAATCCACCACGACCTTCACCGGTCGCGCGATGGGACCGTTACGTTCCACGACGGCGCGCACGTACCGGTCCCGCACGGTCTGGTCGGCGCCGGTGGCCCCTTCCCCCGCATCCAGTTCATCCCGCTGGATCAGCCGGAGCAGACCCTGGATATCGCCGCCAAAGAAGGCTTCGCCCCCCACCACCATCTTGAAGCCGTTGAACTCGGGCGGATTGTGCGATCCGGTGACCTGGAGACCGGCGTCCACGCCGAGCTGGCGTTCCGCCAGGTACAACGCGGGCGTGGGCAGCTGGCCCACGTCGATCGCGCTGCCCCCGGCGGCCGCGATTCCCTCACGGATCCCGCGCGCCAGCGCCTCCCCCGACGGCCGGTTGTCCCGGCCCACGGCGATCCGCGGGGCGTTCCCGATGCGCCGGCGGACGGCGGTGGCAAAGGCGCGGCCCAGCGTGTGGGCGAAGTCGGGCGTGAGCTGCTCGCCGACGATGCCTCGGACGTCGTACTCGCGGAAGATGACGGCGGGGACGTTCACGGCCGGCGACCCTGTGGAATCGGTGTGCGCATGAGAGCGCCGGTGGGTCCCTCCGGTCGCTGTAGTGCTACCGCAAACGCGGCGTCGAAGCGCACGGCCAGGGCACTAACGCGCCGGTTGGGACCCACCGGCGCGCTCATCGCCAATGCCCCACCGGGCCCGACGCACTGTGAGCACACCACCGCACTACCGCCCGAGCGTGTACAGCGTCGCCGGCCGCAGGCTCTCGCCGCCCCGGCGGGCGGCGTCCAGCGCCCGGTTGGGCCAGAACCCGAACAGCAGCAACGCTACGGCCATCACCCCCACCGCCCATCGGGCTGCTCCCACGATGCGGGTGGCCTGATGCGCCTCGGCGGACGGCGCCGGCCGCATGTACATGGCCATGATGGGCGGCAAATAGAAGCCCGCGGACACGACGCTGGCGCCCACCAGGATCACGGCCAGCAGCCGCTGATCCGCGTCCACCGCCGCGGAGAGGATGTACCATTTCCCGATGAACCCTGCGGTGCCGGGGAACCCCAGGAGCGACAGCATGAAGACGGTCATCGCGGCGGCGATCCAGGGCCGCCGGGTCGCCAGGCCGTTCAGGTCGTCGATCAGGACTCCCTGCTCCCCGCCGGTGCCGGCCGCGGCCAGGACGGCGAAGGCACCTATCGTCATGAGCGTGTACACCACGGCGTAGAACAAGAAGGCGGCCGAGCCAATAGCGCTCCCACTCGCTACGGCCACCAGCAGGTACCCGGCGTGCGCGATGGAGCTGTACGCCAGCATCCGCTTGAGCGGGCGCTGCGCCAGCGCGATCACGTTCCCGACCACCATGGTGATCACCGCGAGCCACCACACCGCCCCGTGCCAGATCGGGAGGCCATCGAAGGCCTGGTGCAGCACCCGCACCAGGGCGGCGAACCCTGCGGCCTTCACCGCGGCGGCCATGAACGCCGTGACCGGCGTGGGAGAGCCGTCGTAGACATCCGGCGTCCACATGTGGAACGGTACGGCCGCCACCTTGAAGCCGAACCCGATCAACAAGAGACCGATCCCGGCAATCATCATCACGTTGGAGCCCAGGCCCAGTTCCAGCACGCGACCGTGGATCAGCCACAGATTGGTGGTTCCGGTAGCGCCGTAGACCAATGCGATCCCGTAGAGGAAGAACCCCGACGCGAACGCCCCCAGGAGGAAATACTTGAGGGCAGCTTCCGCGGCAAACACGCTCCTCCGGTTCACACCCGCCAGGACGTACACCGCGACCGACATCAGCTCCAGGCCGAGGAACATCACCACCAGGTCCGCCGCGCCGGCCATGAACATCATCCCCAGGGTCCCCAGCAAGATCAGCACGTAATACTCGGGTGCCTGGATGCGTTCCCGGTCCACGTAACCCAAAGACAGCATGACCGTGAGGAGCGCGCCGAGCAGGAACACCAGCGAGGTGGCGAAGCGGAAGCCGTCCAGTGCCATCATGGCCGGCAGCCCGACGGGGGTGGCGCCCTGGGCCCACAGCCAGGCCACGGCGAGTCCGGTACTCACCAGCCCGATGACGGTCAGCAGGCCCACCTCCCGCTGCACCCCTGCGTCCCGGTGCCGCCAGGCGGCCACCAGCATCAGTACCAAGACCCATACCGTGAGCACCAGCTCGGGAGTCAGGGCCAGGGTAATGCCGCCCGGGGTGGTGAGGTCGAGCGGCATGGCTCAGCGCGCTCCCGGTTGCATGGCGACGTCGGCCACCGGTGGAGCGCCGGCGGCCTCGCGGACCTGGGTCACCAGGGCCCGCGCGGACGGCTCGATGCGCCGCAGGATCGGCGCCGGGTAGATCCCGATCCACACGATGCAGGCGAGGAGCGGCGCCAGCACCGCCAGCTCGCGCGGCGAGAGATCCGGCAGCTTGGCGTTCTCCGGCTTGTCCACTTTCTGGAACAGCAGGCGCTGAATGGCCCACAGCAGATACCACGCGGCGAAGATCACGCCGGTCGCGGCTACGCCTGCGGCCCAGGGGTGCGTGCGGAAGGCCCCGATCAGCACCAGGAACTCTCCCACGAAGCCGTTGGTGCCGGGCAAGCCAATGGATGACAGCGAGACCACGGTCAGGACCGCCGCGAAGGCCGGCATCACCTTGGCGAGCCCTCCAAACTCGGCGATGTCCCGGGTGTGCCGTCGCTCGTACATCATCCCCGCCAGAAAGAACAGGGCGCCCGTGGAGATCCCGTGGTTGATCATGATGACGATGGCGCCCTGCACGCTCTGGAGGGTGAGCGCCCAGATCCCCAGCATCACGAACCCGAGGTGGCTCACTGACGAGTACGCGACGAGCTTCTTGAAATCGGGCTGGACCAGGGAGACCAACGCTCCGTAAATGATGCCGATCAGGGACAGCCCGACCACCACGCCGGTCACCACCGGGTCCATGGCGATCTCCGGGAACAGCGGCACGGCGAAGCGCAGGAAGCCGTAGGTGCCCATCTTGAGGAGGATGCCCGCCAGGATGACGGAGCCGGCCGTGGGCGCCTCCACATGCGCGTCGGGCAGCCAGGTGTGGAAGGGGAACATCGGCACCTTGATGGCAAACGCCAGGGCGAAGGCCGCGAACAGCCAGAACGCCCAGGGCCGCACGTAGCCGATGTTCCGCCACAGATGGTCGTACGCGAACGAGGATTCCCCGGTGGCGCGTGCCACCGCGAAGTAGATGGTCAGGATCGCCACCAGCATCAGCAGCGATCCCAGGAACGTGTACACGAAGAACTTGATGGCCGCGTACAGGCGACTGGGACCGCCCCAGACCCCGATGATGAAGTACATCGGGATCAGCATGATCTCCCAGAACACGTAGAACACGAAGAGGTCGAGCGCCACGAACACGCCCAGCATGCCCGTGGTCAGCACCAGCAGCAGCGCGTAGTAGGGGCGCTCGTGCCGGGTGATGTAGGACCAGCTCCCCAACACGGCGAGCGGCATCGTGAGCGTGGTGAGCAGCAGCAGGAACAGCGAGATGCCGTCCACGCCCAGGCGATACCCGATGCCCCACTCCGGAATCCACTGCCGCACCACCTGGAACTGCATGGCGGCGGTGGGCTGGAAGGTCCACCAGAGTCCCAGCGAGACCACGAACTCCGCCAGGGTGACGTACAGCGCGAGGCGCTTGGCGGCCGCCGGTGGACTCAGCAACACGAGCACCGCGCCGAGCAGCGGCAGCAGCAGGATCGCATCCAGCGCCCAGCGCTGGTATCCCAGACCCGTCAAGGCGGCGGTCACGGGCTCACGACCTCAGCAGGGCGCGCAACAGCACGATCGTCCCCAGCACGAAGATCACGACGTACGTCCCCACCTGCCCCGTTTGCAGGCGGCTCCCGACCCAACCGACGAGGCGGGCGACGCGCGCCACGCCGTTCACTGCGACGCCGTCGATGATGAATGCGTCGATGGTCTTCCAGAGCACCCGATCCGACAGCCACGCCAGCGGCCGGACCAACAGGGTGTCATAGATTTCGTCCACGTAGTACTTGCGCAGCAGGACGCGCTGGATGCCGGTCTCGGCCGGCGCCTCACGGGCCGGCTTCAGCACGGCGGGCTTGAGCAGCTGCCAGGCGCCGATCATGCCGATGGCCGCAATCCCGGCGGCCAGCGCCAGGAGCGTCCACTCGGTCGCCGCCCCCAGCTGGCCCTCCACCAGGTACAGCCCGCCCATGAACGTGACCGGCTCGAGCCAGCGCGCCAGCCACTCGTGCCCCGGGAGCACTGCTGGGAGGTTGATCGCTCCCGCGGCCACGGCGCCGAGCGCCAGCACCACCAGCGGACCGGTCATCACCCACGGGGCCTCGTGCAGATGCTCGCGCTCCCGCTCGCCGGTCCGGTTGGGGCCGTGGAAGGCGTACGCCATCAGTCGCGTCATGTAGAACGCCGTGAGCAGCGCGCCGACGGCGCCCAGCGCCCAGAACAGGTAGAAGAGGGGGGCCTCGTGCCCGCGGGCGAACGTCCGCGCCAGGATGTCGTCCTTGGAGAAGAAGCCCGCCAACGGCGGCACGCCGATATTCGCGAGCCCGCCGACCCACATCAGCGCCGCGGTCCACGGGAGATACCGCTGCAGCCCTCCCATGTTGCGGAGGTCCTGAGCATCCTCGTGACGCCCAGTGGCGTGATACGCGTGATGCAGCGTCTGGATCACGCTTCCGGCGGCGAGGAACATGAGGGCCTTGAAGAACGCGTGGGTGGCCAGATGGAAGATCCCCGACGCGTAGGCCCCCACGCCCACGCCCAGAAACATGTACCCCAGCTGCGACACCGTGGAATACGCGATGATCTTCTTGATGTCCCACTGCTTGAGCGCGATGGTGGCGGCGTAGAGCGCGGTGAGCGCGCCCACGCCCGCCACCACCGCGCTCGAGATCGGCGCCATGGCGAAGAGCACGTTGGCCCGCGCCACGAGATACACGCCGGCGGTCACCATGGTCGCCGCGTGGATCAAGGCCGAGACCGGCGTGGGGCCCGCCATGGCGTCCGGCAGCCAGGTGTAGAGCGGGATCTGGGCCGACTTGCCGGTGCATCCCAGGAACAGTGCCAGCGTGATCAGCGTGATGGTGGCACCGCCCACCTCGAAGATCGCCGGCGCGGCGGCGAACACCTCGCGGAAGTCGAGGCTTCCCGTGGTCTGGAAGATCAGGAACATCGCCACCAAGAAGCCGAAATCGCCGATGCGGTTCATGATGAACGCCTTCTTCCCCGCATCGGCGTTGACCTTGTCCTCGTACCAGAACCCGATCAGCAGATAGCTGCACAGCCCGACGCCCTCCCAGCCCACGAACATCACCGGAAAGTTGGCGCCGAGCACCAGGACCAGCATGAAAAAGACGAACAGATTCAGGTAGGCGAAGTAGCGGGCATAGCCCGGATCCTCGCCCATGTAGCCCACCGAGTAGATGTGGATCATCGCGCTGACGCCGGTCACGACCATCAACATGACCGCCGAGAGCTGATCCACCTGGAGCGCAAAGTCCAGCTGGAGGCTGCCGGCCGGCATCCACGACCAGTAGGTCAGGATCCACGGCTCCTCCGGCGGAGCCGCCCCGACCGCGCGCACCACCACCACCGCGACGGCGAAGGCCGCCACCAGCACCCCCACGCCCACCGCGCTGATGGCGCGCTTCGCGTTCGGCGCGAAGAAACTGAACGCCCCGTTCACCACGAAGCCGGCGAGCGGCAGGGCCACGATCAGCCAGGTCCAGGCGACGGCGGACGGGATCTGGTTCATCCGCGGAGCAGGTTGAGGTTCTGGATATCCAGCGTCTGCTTGTGCCGGTAGATGGCGAGCACAATCGCCAGACCCACGGCCGCCTCAGCCGCGGCGACCGCCATGACGAAGAAGACGATGACCTGCCCGTCGGGACCCAGCTGCTGCGCCAGCGCCACGAACGCCAGGTTCGCCGCGTTGAGCATCAGCTCGACGCACATGAAGATGATGATCGCGTTCCGCCGGAGCAGGACGCCCGCCACGCCCAGGCTGAACAGGATCGCGGAGACGGCGAGGGCGGGACCGAGCAGCACCTAGAGCCTCCGCTTCGCGAGCACGACCGCCCCCACGATGGCGGCCAGCAGCAGGACGGACGTCACCTCGAACGGGACCAGGTAGGTGCGGAACAGGGAGTCGCTGATCACCGCCACGACGCCCTGCTCCTGCGCCACCCGGCTCAACGTCCCGGCCGGCAGCTGCAGCGGACTCGCCAGCGGGGAGCGGACCAGCACCCACAGCTCCGTGACCAGCAACAGCCCCAGCGCCAGCGCCACGAGGCGTCCGGTCCAGCCGCGCATATCGGTGGCGCTCCCGCGGCCCAGGTTGAGCAGCATGATCACGAACAGGAACAGCACCATGATGGCGCCGGCGTAGACCATGACCTGCAACGCCGCGATGAACTGCGCGTCCAGGAGCACGAAGATCGCCGCCAGGCTGAACAGCGTCTGCACCAACCACAACGCGCTGGCGACCGGACTCCGGCGCGTGATGCACATCAGCGCGCCGCCAACGGCGAGCGCGGCGAAGAGCCAGAACATGATCTGGATCACGCGTCACTCACCTTGGGGGTCCGACGGGTCCCACAGCGTCGAGACCGGGTGCGTCTGCGCGCACAGCCGCTCCAGGTCATACACGAAGCGAGACCGTTCATACTCGGCGTTCTCGTAGTGCACGCCCACGTGAATCGCCTCTTCCGGACAGACCTCCTGGCAGTACCCGCAGAAGATGCAACGGAACTCGTCGATCTCGTAAATGAGGGGGTACCGATGTCCCTCTTCGTCCTCTCCGGGGACCAGCTTGATGCAATTGGCCGGGCAGATCTGGGGGCACAGGCCGCAGGCGACGCATTTGGCGCGGCCCTGCTCGTCGGTGAGCATCCGATGCGTGCCGCGCCACCGGGGCGAGAGCGTCCAGTCGTCCGTGGACTTCTGCTCCGGATACTCCATGGTGACCTTGGGGCGGAACACGTGGCTCAACGTCACCACCATCCCCTTGAGCGTGGCCCGCAGGTAGCTGACCTCGCCTTCCGGGCGGCGCACGGTCTTGACCGTGATCGCCATCAGGCCGCCCGCCTTGCTCGCGCCCCCGCCAGCAGGCGTCCCCGGTCCAGCCCCCAGAGCAGCCCCGCCGTCGCGACCAGGTTCAACCCGATCAACACCGGAGCCAGCGCAACTCCCACGCGCTCCGCCCCCCACACGACCAACCCGATGACGGTGATGTATCCCAGCGCTACCGGCAGCATGACCTTCCAGCCCAGCTCCATGAGCTGATCGAACCGGAACCGTGGCAGGGTCCAGCGAACCCAGATGTAGAACAACAGGAAGAAGCCGGTCTTGGTCCCGAACGCCAGGAGCGTGGCCGCGCATCGCGCGACCGACGGCGGCCCCTCATCCCACCGCGTGAACGGGATATCCCAGCCGCCGAAAAACAGCGTGGCGATCAAGGCGGACATGGTGAGGATCGCCGCGTACTCGGCGACGTAGAACATCGAGAACTTCATGGCCGAGTACTCCGTGTGATACCCGGTCACCAGCTCGGCCTCCGCCTCAGGCAGGTCGAACGGCAGGCGGTTGGTCTCGGCGAAGGCCGAGACCAGGAACAACACGAAGGCCACGGTCAGTGCCAGCACGAACCACACCGTGCGCTGCTGCGCCGCGACCACCTCCGAGAGCGTCACATTGCCGCTCAAGATGAACACGGTGATCACGCTCAGGCCCAGCGCGATCTCGTAGCTGATCATCTGCGCGCTGGACCGAATCCCCCCCAGCATGGAATACTTGCTGGCGGACGACCACCCGGCGAGCACGATCCCGTACACCGCCAGGGACGAGATCGCCAGGATGAACAGCAACCCGATGGGGAGATCGGCCACGACCATGGGGATGGGGCCCTGGTAGGTAAACCGCCCCAGCAGCGGGAGCGTGAAGTCGAACCCCGGCAGCGGCGCGGCGAACGGAATCACGGCGAACGTGATGAGCGAGGGGATGAACGACATGAGCGGCGCCAGCAGAAAGAGCGGCTGATCCACCCACTTGGGCCAGGTCTCTTCCTTGAGGAAGTTCTTGAGACCGTCTGCTACGGGCTGGAGCAAGCCGGCCGGGCCCACGCGGTTGGGTCCCAGCCGGTCCTGCATGAACGCGCTCCCGCGCCGCTCCAGCCAGGTCGCCAGCATGATGGCGATCATCCAGACCGAGAAGACCACCACGATCTTCACCGTGGCGGCGAGCAGGAATCCCTTGATGTCGGGCGTCACGCGCCCACCCCGGCCGGCCGGCCCGCGGGCAACACCATGCCGCGCGTGCCCAGCAGCTGGTACGACAACCCCCCGAACCGCGGCTCCTCCGCGGCCATCCAGGCGAACGCCTCGGCTGCGGACCCGAAGGGGCCGCCCAGCTTCAGCTCGGCCAGCAGCTCGCCCAGGACCCACCAGGCCGGGCGCGCCATGCCCGGCCCCACCTTGGCCTGGAAGTACCGCTGGACCCGTTGGTCGCGATTGACGAAGGTGCCGTCCTCCTCCGCCACGTTGGCGATCGGCAACACGACGTGAGCCGCGCGGGCCGCGTCCGGCAATACGGTACCCAGATAGATCACCTGCCCGGCCGCCCGCAGCAGATCGGCGGACACGCCCTCCAGCGGGTCGTCCAGGACCAACACCACCGCTGAGCCGCTCAGCGCCTTCACCGCGACCTCGAATTGCTCGGTGTACCCCAGCAGCGTGGCACCGGTCACGTTGGGAGCTCGCTCGCTTCGCAACGCCAGATTGGGCACGCCGATCAGGGGCGCCTCCTCGGATACCCGCTGAACCCGGAACGCGGCGGTGAGATCGAACCGCCCCAGCACCCGCTTGGCCAGGAACAAGGCCTCGGTGGAGGCCCGCGGGGACGCCAGCACCGCCGCCCGCCCCGCCGTGCCGCGCACGATCTCGGCCGCACGGGCGAAGGCGTGGTCCCACGACACCGCCGCCAGCTCATGGCCGTGGGCCACGAGGGGCGCCTCGATGCGATCCCCGCGGTTCATCCACCGGTACTGCATCCGGCCGTGGTCGCACATGAAGTACTGGTTGACGTCGAGATTGGCGCGTGGCCGCACCCGCACCACCACGTCGGTCCGGGTGTCCAGGTTGACGTTGCATCCCTGCGAGCAGCCGGTGCACACGCCCGGCGTCTTGTCCAACTCCCAAGCGCGCGCTTTGTGCAGGAAGTCCTTCGAAAGCAACGAGCCCACCGGACAGAGGTCCACCACGTTGCCGGCCCAGGGATGATCCAGGTGCCGGTCGGGGTGGATCCCGATATACGCCCGGTCACCCCGCTCGCTGACGTTGAGGATCGGCTCCTCGGCCACGTGCTCCATGAACCGCACGCACCGGGTGCAGAGGATGCACCGGTTGGGGACGTACAGCACGTCGCCGCCAAAGTCCTCGACCGGATTGAAGCGCTTGGCGTAGGTGGGCGTGTAGCGGGTCCTGGAGCGGCCCTCCTGAAAGACGTAGTCCTGGAGCTCGCACTCGCCGGCCTGGTCGCAGATCGGACAATCCAGCGGGTGGTTGATGAGCAGGAACTCCAGGACCCCCTGACGGGCCTCCCGGGCCTGGGCGCTGAGCACGTTGACCACCATGCCTTCGGCCGCCTGGGTCGCACAGGCGATCTGGAGCTTGGGCGTCGTTTCGATCTCGACCAGGCACATGCGACACACGCCGGCCACCGGCAGCCCGGAGTGGTAGCAGTAGTGCGGGATCATGACGCCCGCCTGCTTGGCCGCCTCAATGACCAGCGTGCCCTGGGGCACGCTCACCGGAACGCCTTCGATCGTCAGACGGACCAACGGCTGATCCGCCATGGCTCACGCATGCACCAGGACCGGCCGCGGCCGCCTGGTGCCGTTGATGTACGCTTCGAACTCGCCGCGGAACTTCTTGATGCCGCTCACCACGGGGGCGGCGCAGGAGTCGCTCAAGACGCAAATGGTCTTGCCGGTCATCTGCTCCGAGAGGTCCAGCAACAGGTCCAGGTCCTTCGCCTCCCCCTGCCCCGCCAGAATCCGCTGCAGGATGCGAACGGTCCACGCCGTGCCCTCGCGGCACTGAGTGCACTGCGCGCAGGACTCGTGCGCGTAGAACCGGGCCAGGCGCATGATCTGATAGACCATGTCGGCGCTGTCGTCGAACACGATCAGACCGCCCGAGCCGAGCATGGTGCCCTGCTCCACGCATCCTTCGTAATCGAGCTTGCAGCTCTCGGATTCCTCCCGGTTCAGGATCGGCACCGACGAGCCGCCCGGAATACAGGCCTTGAGGGTTCGCCCGTCCGGCACTCCGCCGCAGAGCTCATCGATCAGCTCGCCCAGCGGGAAGCCCATGGTGACCTCGTAGTTGCCCGGCCGCTTCACGTTCCCGCACACGCTGAACAACTTGGTCCCGGTGCTCTTGGGATGGGACAGGCTGAGCGACTTATACCAGGCGCCGCCGCGGTTGATGATGTGGGGTACCGACGCCAGGGTCTCCACGTTGTTGATGGTGGTCGGCATCCCGAAGACGCCGTAGGCGGCGGGGAACGGCGGCCGGATGCGGGGGTTCCCCCGCCGGCCCTCGATCGAGCTCATGAGGGCCGTTTCCTCGCCGCAGATGTACGCGCCCGCCCCGCGGTGGAGGTACATGTCCAGCCGTTTGCCCGTCCCCATCGCGTTGGGCCCCAGCACCCCGTGCCGGTAGGCCTCCGCCAGCGCCCCCTCCATGATGCGGAGCGGCTCGGTGAACTCGCCGCGGACGTAGATATACGTGACCTCGGCCTGGATGGCGTACTGCGCGATGGCGCAGCCCTCGATCAATCCGTGCGGAGTCCACCGCATGATCTCCCGGTCCTTGAACGTCCCGGGCTCCGACTCGTCGGCGTTACAGCACAGGTAATGGGGTTTCTTCTTTTCCTTGGGCATGAACGACCACTTCACGCCCGCGGGGAACCCCGCCCCGCCCCGCCCGCGCAGGCCGGATTGTTTGACGATCTCGATCACCTGCGCCGGCTCCATCGCCAGCGCCTTCTCCAAGGCCTGATACCCGCCGCGCTTCACCCACCCGTCATAGGTCCGCGCCTCGGCGTCCCCGAAATACTGGCTCAGGACGACCGTCTCCTTCAGATGAGGCTGGTGCGGGTAACCCATTTACCGTCCGCCGATCATTGGTACTTCCTCAACAGCTCAGGCACGCCCTCCGGCGTGACGTTCTCGATGAAGTCATCCCCGATCATCACCGGAGTCGGGAAACCGCAGGCGCCGAGGCACTCGACCTCGATGACGGTATACTTGCCGTCCGGCGACGTGGCCCCGAGCTCCTTGCAGCCGGTGTGCTCCAGGAAGGCTTTGACCACGCCCTCGGCCCCGCACAGGTTGCACGGCGTCGTGGTGCACACCTGCACGAAGTGCTTCCCCACCGGATGCTGGTGGTACATGGTGTAGAACGTCACCACGCCCTTCACGTAGGCGGGCGTCAGGCCCAACACTTCCGCCACCTCGGCCATGGCGTGATCCGAGATCCAGCCCCGGGCCTGCTGCACCATCCACAACGCCGGCAGGAGCGCGGCCCGTTTGGTCGGAAAGCGCGGGAGCAGCTGGTCGAGCTGCTTCTTGCGGTCGCCCGTGAAGACCGGCTCGTAGGTCGTCTCGTGCATGGCTTTATCGGGGTCCGGGGTCCGGGGCCCGGGGTCCGGGGCCCGCGGACGAGCGTTCGAAGCGCACGGAAGCCACCCAGCGAGACCCCGGATCCCGGACCCCGGACCCCGGACCCCGTTTCATCGATCCACCTCCCCCATCACGATATCCACACTCGCATTGATCGCGATCAGATCCGCGATCAAGCCGCCTTCGGCCATCTTGGGCAGCGCGGCCAGGTTGATGAACGAGGGCGGGCGGATGCGCCAGCGCACCGGCTTCGCCGTCCCATCGGAGACGAAGTAGTAGCCCAGCTCGCCCTTCCCGTTCTCGATGGGGAAATAGGCCTCTCCCACCGGCGCCTGGACGCCTTCCATCACCTGCTTGAAGTGGAAGATCATGGCTTCCATGTCGGTCATGGCCGCGCTCTTGGGCGGCAAGATGACTTTGGGGTCGTCCACGTTGAGCGGCCCGTCGGGCAGCCGGTCCAGCGCTTGCTCCAGGATCCGGGTGGCCTGCACCAGCTCCTCGAACCGCACCAGGTAGCGGTCGTAGACGTCGCCGTGCTCGCCCACCGGGACCTCGAAATCGTACGTCTCATAGTCGAGGTAAGGCCGGTCTTTCCGCACGTCGTAGGGTACCCCGCTGGCGCGCAGCATCGGCCCCGAGAGCGAGTAGTTGATGGCTTCCTCCGCCGTCAGCGCCCCGATCCCCTGGGTCCGGGCGCACCAGATCCCGTTCCGCGTGAGCACGCGATCCACCTCGGCGAGGGTCTTGGGGAAGTTCTTACAGAAGGTGCGCAACGCCTCCACGAATCCGTCGGGGACGTCGGCCATCATGCCGCCCACCCGCGTCAGACTGGTGGTCAGCCGGGCCCCGGTCCACGCTTCCTGGAGGTTGTAGATCCGTTCCCGCTCGTAGAACATCCACAAGAACGGGGTGAAGGCGCCGATGTCGATCCCGGTGGTGCCCATCCACACCAGGTGGGAGATGATGCGGCTCATCTCGCAGGCGATGACGCGCAGCACCTTGCATCGCTCGGTGATCTCCAGCCCCAAGAGCTTCTCGACCGCCAGCGCCAGCCCCACGTTGTTGGACATGGGCGACAAGTAGTCCGTCCGGTCGGTCAGCGGGATGATCTGGTTGTAGTGGCGGTATTCGCCGAGCTTCTCGAAGCCCGAGTGCAGGTAGCCCACGTGAGGGATACAGCGCACCACGACTTCGCCGTCGAGCTCGACCACCAGCCGCAAGACGCCGTGCGTGGCCGGGTGCTGCGGGCCGATGTTGAGCAACAGGTGGTCGCCGCCGAGCTCGGGCTCGGCGGATGCGGCGGCCACGGCAGACCCGGCAGCAACGCCCAACGGGATCCGGGCGGGCCGTCCCTGAGCGTCGAGGCCGGGGGTCGCCAGCTCGAATTCGACCGTGCGTTTACTCACGCCCGCGCTCCCGCCCGGGCTCGGGGATCACGCCCCGCTCCCCCCTCGCCAGCCGCTCGCGCATGTCTTCCGGCAGCTCGTGGTACGTCTCCGCGATGGACAGCTCGTCCATGGAATAGTGCGCCTCCGGGTTGGCGCCCAACGCCTGGCGCACCTGCTCGGCGCGCGAGAAGCGGCCGCGCAACGGGAAGTCTTTCCGCAGCGGGTGCCCCTCGGCGTAGGTCTCCCACATGAGAATGCGCCGCAGGTCGGGATGACCCCGGAAGGTGATGCCGAACATGTCGTAGACTTCGCGCTCGAGCCAGTTGGCGCCGGCCCAGAGGGGCACGAGGGAATCGATCTCGAGGCGGTCTTTGGACAGCTCGGCCTTGACGCGCAGCGCCGCGCGCCGGTCGAGCGAGAACAGCTCATAGACCACCTCGAGCGGTCGCTCCGGATCGCGGTACTCGACCGCGGTGACATCCACTAGATAGTTGTATTGTTGCCCCGGCGTCTCCTTGAGCCAGCGAAGCGCCTCGGCGACGCGTCCGGCATCCACGTACACGATGGTGTCACCGCAGGAGACCAGGGCCCGGCCGATCCGAGGTCCGAACACCCGGCGGAGGGCGTCAACCGAAGGATTCACGTCCGCTTAGGCCGAACGGGTCTGGTGAATGGAATTGCCGAACGGCTCGGACAGCTCGTCCACCTCGTCCGGCGGGAGCCGGAGACCGGTTTCGTCGAGCGGCCGTTCCTGACGCAGCGATCCATCCACCACGGTCTCGCCTCGGATCTTCTTGTGGAGCAGCAGAATCCCGTACAACAGCCCCTCGGGACGGGGCGGGCAGCCGGGCACGTAGACGTCCACCGGTACCACGGTGTCGATCCCTTGCACCATGGCGTAATTGTCGAAGATCCCTCCGGTGGAGGCACAGGCGCCCATCGAGATGACCCACTTGGGCTGCGTCATCTGATCGTAGATGCGCCGAATCACCGGCGCCAGCTTGAAGGGCAAGCGGCCCGCGCAGATCAGCACGTCCGACTGGCGCGGCGAGAAGGCCATGCGCTCCATGCCGAAGCGGGCCAGATCGAACCGGCTCGCGGCGGTGGCCATGAACTCGATAGCGCAGCACGCCGTGCCGAACGGCATGGGCCAGAGGCTACTGGTCCGGGCCCAGTTGACCAGGAAATCGAGCTTGGTCGTCATCCAGTTGGGTGACATGCCCGACAGGACCCGGCTCTCCGGCCCCGGCGTGGCGTGTCCCGGGCTCAATCCCATTCCAAGGCTCCTCTCTTCCAGGCGTACGCGTACCCGACGAGCAGGATGACGATGAACACCAGCATCTCCACCAGCCCGAACAGGCCTAGCTGGCGGAAGGCGACGCCCCAGGGAATCAGGAAGACGGTTTCGATGTCGAACACGATGAAAAGCATGGCCACGAGGTAGAACTTCACGCTGAAGCGCTCGCGCACCGTGCCGATGGGCGGCATGCCGGATTCGTACGGCGTCTGCTTGACCGGGGTCGGGCGCGGGGGGAGGATCAGGTGCGAGATCAGGATCATCCCCACCCCGTTTACGATGACGAAGACGGCCAAGAGAACCAGCGAGAGGTATTCGCGCATCATGCCCGTGCCGCACTCGTGAAAAATTTCACTTGCCTCGGACGCGGCAAATTACCCTAGGGCGCGAAGGGGTGTCAAGCAAAGTGTAAGTGGCGTAAGATGAAACAAACGATATCTTTGTGCGCGACTCAGTGGCGGGATCCGGGGACCGGGGTCCGTGCGATCTCCTGACAGGCCCGGACCCCGGACCCCGAAATCCGAATCCCGAACAACATGTCCATCAAATCCGACCGCTGGATCCGCCGCATGGCGGCGCAGCACCGCATGATCGAGCCGTTCGAGACCTCCCAGGTGCGCTCCGGCGTGATCAGCTTCGGGGTGTCCTCATATGGCTACGACATGCGGGTGGCTCGGGAGTTCCGGATCTTCACCAATGTGCATTCAGCCCTAGTGGATCCCAAGAAGTTCGACGAGCGTTCGTTCGTGGAGTACCAGGGCGACAGCTGCATCATCCCGCCCAACTCCTTCGCGCTGGCGCGGTCGGTCGAGTATTTCCGGATTCCTCGGAACGTGCTCACGATCTGCGTGGGCAAGAGCACCTACGCCCGCTGCGGCATCATCACCAACGTGACGCCGTTCGAGCCGGAGTGGGAGGGCTTCGTGACGCTGGAGATCTCGAACACGACCCCTCTGCCCGCACGGATCTATGCGAACGAGGGGATCGCCCAGGTGCTGTTTTTCGAGGCCGATCCGGATGATGAATGCGAGGCCTCGTACAAGGACAAGCAGGGCAAGTACCAGGCGCAGCAGGGTGTGACGCTGCCCAGGATCTGACCCGGCATGGCGCTGATCCGCTGTCCCAAGCATGGGATCCCCTTTAATGACGACAATCCCCGGGGATGCCCGGCCTGTGCCCTGGAGAAAGAGGGTGGCGAGCAGGCCCAGGTGATGCGGGAATTGGCGCGCGCGTCGCAAGTCATTCGGCGGCCGGGCGCTCCTACCGGGCCGGGGGTGGACTTCGCGCCGCGGCGCAGCGAGCGCTTCACCGCCCCGGTCACGGCGCCGCCGCGGGCGCCGGTGTTCGAACCCGGCCCCCTGGACAAACTCCGGCTGCTGGTGCGACGGCGGCCGGTGCCCGTGATCGGCATCCCGCTCATCGTGATCCTGCTGGTCGCCCTCATCTCCCGGTCCGGCCCGTCCTTCGTCCGGCTGCCGAGCCCGGTCCCACTCACCGGCGAGGTGCTCCCGCTGCCCATCGAGCCTGGCGCCTCGCTCAGCACCGTGTTCGGCGTGTTGGGCGTGCAGCCCCCTCGGCCCAGTCCGGAGGGGCGTGCGCTCGAACGGTACTCGTACGGGACGGACCTCTACATCGACGCGCTGAACGGCGTGGTGTACATCATCTCGATGCTGGTACCGAATCGCAGTTGGCATGGGCTGCGCGTGGGGATCTCGCTCCGAGAGGCGGAGGGCTCCCTCGCCCTGCTGGGTCCCCCGCAGCCGGCCGCTCCGCCCGTCATGCCGCGTGCCGACACGCTCCGCGGGGTGGTCGTCTATCCCTCGCTCGCGGGCCGGCCCAACCGACCGCTCAAGGCCGAGGTGCGGCCTCCCAACGGGTGTTACGACGTGGTGGTGGACATCCAGCCGCAGGCCGCCGGCGTCCTGGTGGATCGCGATCGGCGGTACGCCGTCATCGGGCCGCCGGAGGCGCAGCTCCAGTGGGTGGCGACCCGGGTTCAGGTGATCAATCGGGCGGTGGCGGGGCCGGCGGGGCCGGCGGTGTGCTAGAAAGGCGTTATCCGTTGTCAGTTTTCCGTTTTCCGTTTTCCGACTGTTCAATGGACGAAATCCGAACCGCACTGTGAGCAACATGACCAAGCTTCGGAAGGGCGTGATAGTGTCGGCGGCCGTCTTCCTGGGATGCGCCGGCGAGCGGCGCGCTGCCCCGCCGCCCGGACAGCAGGTGACGATCCGGGAGGTCGGTTTCCAAACTCCGGAATCGGTGCTGTACGATGAGGTTGGCGATGTCTACGTCGTCTCGAACATCAATGGGTCGCCGCTCGAGAAGGACGACAACGGATTCCTGTCGCGGGTCTCGCCCGATGGGACCGTGCTGGCGCTCAAGTGGATCGACGGGGCCACGGCCGACGTCACGCTCCACGCCCCCAAAGGGATGGGAATCAAGGGCGACACACTCTTGGTAGCCGACATCGACGTGGTGCGACTGTTCCACCGCACCACCGGCGCGCCGCTCGGCGCGCGGGAGATCGCCGGGGCCAGGTTCCTGAACGATATCGCCGTGGGCCCCGACGGCTCGGTGTACCTGACGGATAGCGGCCTCCAGGCCGGCCCTCAGGGGTTTGCACCCTCGGGCACGGACGCCCTGTATCGGTTCGACGCGTCGGGCCGGGCCGTCGCCGTGGCCCGGGACACGTCGCTGGGCCGGCCCAACGGCGTGCTCGCCGACTCGACCGGTATCGTGGTGGTCACCTTCGGGTCGGGCCAGGTCTATCAGGTGAACCCGGTCTCGGGCGCGCGCA
>JACPAP010000043.1 GCA_016180765.1 Gemmatimonadota bacterium | reverse complement strand
TCTCGATGGTGGCGGCGCTGGCGGTGGCGGTGCCCCCCGGGCGCACGCCGGCGAACCGCGCCTGCGCGGACCCCGAGACGCCGTCCGTCACGATGGTGGCCCCCACCAGGTAGAGCGAATCCGCCGGCCGCCCGGCGGCCGCGGCGCGCAGGGCCGCGTCCATCACGCCGCGCACCTGCTCGTTCTCCAACACCGCCGAGGCGACCATCACCGGTGCCGGGTTGCGGGCGCAGGCCCCTAACGCGAGGAGGAGCCCCGGAAACAGCGAGCGATTCATCGCCGCTCCTCGCGCCCCTCGGGTCCCCGATGCTCGGCAGACCTCAGCCGGAACGTGATCACGCCGAACGGGAACCTGGATTTGAGCTGCACCATGATGCGCCGGTCGTCGTCCGACAACCACATGCGGGGCTCCGAGGCCTCCGCCAGGATACCCCGTCCCTTGATCGTCGGCTGGATCACCACCGTGGGGAAACGGCCGGCGGGGACGTCGATGGTGTCCCGGGCCAGGACGTCGAGCACCACCGGGTTCCGATCCGGCCGGAAGTAGCGGTTGAACTCGTAGCGCTTGCCCACGTCCAGCGGCACCGTCCGCGCGAAGTAGAAGAACGCCGCGTCGTCCAAGGGGTCCGGCGAGGTGGTGATCGCGCTATCGACACCTGCCTGCCGGTAGAACCCCGAGTCGGGGTAGATCTCGTAGGCGTTGTACCGCTTCCGGCCGGCCTCGTCGAAGTCCTGGATGAACCTCCGGGACGCGAAGTCGGCCAGGCCGATCCACGAGTCCATCCGGTCGTTCATCTTGTAGAAGAACGTCCCACCCTGGATGAAGAACGCGATGTGCAGGGTCGGGATGCCACGGATGGTGTCCTGGCTCAGGACCTGCATGGCGGCCTGGCCGATGTTGATGAACCCGAACCGCGCGTCATAGATCAGGGTCTCGCCCACGGGAAACCGCTCGGGGAGGGGCCGGGCATCCGCGCTTTGGGCGCGGGCCGGCGAGGCCAAGATTGACAGTGCGACGGCGGCGAGCCAGACGCGGCGCACGTCAGGCCGTCCGGTCGACCGGCGCGTTGGGCGCCGGGATGCGCAGTTGGCGCCCGGCGCGGAGCATTGCCAGCGCCAGCGCGGCAGGCCGGGGGTGGCCGACGGGCGCCGGCGCGCGTCCGGGGGCCACCGGCACGGTCGCGATCTGCCGGGCGTGGACCGCAGTGCGGGCGACCAACTCGGCGTTGGCGCACCAGCCCTCGGTCTCGAGCAGCGCTTGCCCGTCGCGGAAGCACCGCTTCAGCGTCGCCAGCCGGAGGCCATAGCAGCCGGAAAACAGATCCCGCACACCGGGAACCGAGAGGCCCGGCCTGAGCAGCCAGGGCGCGCCGCGCCGGACCAGCCGCACCAGCCAGGGGGCGCCGCGATCGTTCAGCTCGCCCACCACGAGATCCGCGCCGGACTCCAGGCGGCGCACCAGGTCGGGGAGCGCCTCGGGGGAGACCGCGAAGTCGGGTGGCAACGTGATCACGCAATCCCGCCGAGGGCGATCGGTCCGGCGCACCGATTCGCGCAGCCCCCGCTCGAGGCTGGCCGCGTATCCCTCGGGCACGGGCGGGCGGAGCACGGTAACCGGGAGCGCCCGCTGATACAGATCCAGCACCTCCCGGGTCCCGTCGGTGGAGGCGTCGTCCACCACCAAGAACTGGTACTCCCGGGGAAAGGCCTGGAACACCTGGCGCACCTTCCACAGGAGCAGTCCCAGCGTAGCGCCCTGATTGTGCGAGGGGACGCAGACGTAGATCATGCGGCGCAATTTCGCAGCGCTGCGGCAGAAGCGGGAGTGGCGGCAGAGCGGTCAGGGCCGCAGAAGCCCGTGCGGCCCCTCCGGCCTCTCCGCCGAGCACTCGCCCCGCTCGGTGGATAACAACGCGCCGGAGTGGATTGTCCGACCGCGGGGTACCATAATGGTGGAGCCGGGAGGATCGGAGCGCCTTGGGAATGATTCTCGCCAACGTTCGGGAACGTCTGACATCGGCCGACATGGACCTGGTGGTGCGGCTCCTGTCGCATGGGGACGCGGCTCGGGAGACCCGCTATCGCGGGCGGTTGGCCGAGCAGGGTCGCGACGCATTGCTCGACGAGGCGTCGCTGTTCGACCTGCTGCGCGACGCTCCGGGGATTTCGGCGCCGTCCGCCGCCCTGTTCATCTACGTCGCGGTCCGCCACGCGCTGCGGCGGGTTGGGATCGAGGATCCGGAATTGACCGACTACCTGAGCGCGTTGCTGCTGGAGTTCGGCACCAGGGACCGCGCGCACCGGATCGCCCCGGCGGACGATCAGGTGTATCGCTACGTGAGCGACATCGTAGCGGACCTGGAGCTGGTGGCGGATGCGCGGCGGGCGTTCCTGCTGCGCGCGCATCTGGGCAATTTCAGTCTCTGGCTGAGCGGGGTCTTTCCCGATTACATCGCGGCACGCCGGGTGCGCCGTGGCGGCCCGGATTTGAGCTACTACGAGGAGATGGGGGCGCGGGGCTACCGCCTGGCCTCCGATCACCAGCTCGCCAGGGAGTGGGCCCTTGCCGAGCTCTACCACCGCGCGGCGGAGTCGTTCGAGCGGCTCCGGGTGGGACTGAACCGGCTTTCGGACTTCGTGTTCTTCCGGACCCACTCGAGCCCGGACCGGCTCCTGCGCCAGGTGACGGACAGCTTCCGGCTGGGCCTAGCGGACAACTAAGACATCATGCGGTTAACGCTTCGTGGTGTTCGGTCTGGCTCGACCCGTCCGCCCGTTGTTCAGGAGCCGGCTGAATCTCCCGCCAGCGGCTGGAACATGGGACAGCGCGGCGCGTTGAGCGACGGCCAATGCACTCGGAGGCCGATGAGCGGGAGCGTCGTGGCGGCAGTCGCGATCGTGCCGAGCTTGGCGTACCCCGGGGGCGCCTCCGGTTCGTAGATCAAGACCCCCCGCACCACCTCCAGGGAATCGTCCACCAGCAGGAGTCCGAAGCCGGGGATGGTGGGGAATCCCTCTCCCTCATACCGCAGCGTGAGGCCCTGGGGGCCGCTGGTCACGGTGGTCCGAACGGTGCCGCGGCCCACCACCTTGGCCGGCAGCTCGCCGGGGACGCTCGCGGGCGCGGTAGCCACCGCGTGGCTCAGGTCCTGCATCGACTGCATCACCATGGAGGCCGCGGCGATGCTGGCGAAGCCGCAGGAGGCGGTGTTTTCCGGATTGCCGCCGCATGCCAGCAGCACCAATGGCAGCACGGCGAGGCGGCGCGTCATCATGGAGAGAATAGTACTGTGGCCGCGCGGTGGTGCCTAGACGCGCCTCGCTTGACCCTCTTCGGGGCCGGTCGTATCGTTGGCCAGGGGAACGCCTCAACGTCGAGGGAACGACACATGCCGACCTACGAATACCGGTGTGACAAGTGCGGCAAGCGGTTCTCCCGGGTCGAGTCCATCTCGGTCCACGGGCGTCGCCATCCGGCCTGCCCGAAGTGCAAGTCCGCCAAGGTGACCCAGGTCTTTTCGGCTTTTTACGCCAAGACGGTGAAGAAGAGTTAAGTGTCGAATCTGAGCCGCATGCGGGACGCGGTCATCGCGGCGCGCGCCGCGCTGGCTCGCATGCGCGAACAGATCGGCGCCACCGAACGGGAGCTCGAGGCGGAACGCCGGCAGCTCATGGACGCCGAGCGGCGGGGACGGTTGGCGGGGGAGATCGGCGACCAGGAAACGGTGACCGTGGCCCAGCACTTCGCGGCGAAGCACGCCAATCGGGTGAGCGTCCTGGAGCGGAAGCTCGGGGCGCAGCGGGACGAGCTGGCGCTGGCCGAGCATGAGCTGGCGGACATGACCGAACAGCTCAAGACCGCCGAGCGGAACCGGGGAGCGGCGGAAGCGGCCGACCGGGTCGCCGCCGCCCAGGCCGGGATGGGACCGGTCGACGCAGAGGACGAGCGTCTGAAGAGCCGTCTCGATCGCGCGGCGCGCGAAGCGGCGGCCGAGCAACAGCTGGAGGCCCTGAAGCAGAAGCTGGGCAAGCGGGGGCGGCCATGATGGACATCAAGCCGGATCGGATGGTCTACCTCGGCTACGGCAAGTACTGGCGGTCGGACGCGATCGTCGGACTCATGCCGATCGAGACGGAGCGCGGGCCCGGGCGGCGGACCGAGGTGTACACCGCGACCCTGGATCACCCCATCGTGGCCTCGCGCAGCGAGACCGCCATTCTGCAGGACATGGCCATCGCGACCGACGAGGCCTTGCGGGTGCAGGAGGTGCTCGAGGTCGCGGGCGACCTGCAGGACGCCCTGGAGAACGTGCCCGATGTGCTGCGGCGGCTGCTGGCCAACGAAGCCCGGTTGGACGTGGACGCCTGGCTGCGCCGGCTGCGGGAGCTGCTGCGCACCGCCGTGCCGGAACCGGTCGAACAGAACGATCTCTTCCAACCTTAGGCCGATGCTGTGACCGCACCGACGGCGACGGCCGCCCACACCGACACCGGCGGCTGGGCGGGGCATCCGCGTGGGCTCTCCACCCTCTTCTTCACCGAGATGTGGGAGCGCTTCAGCTACTACGGGATGCGCGCCTTGCTGATCCTGTACATGACCGCTGCGGTGGCCAACGGCGGCTTGGGGTTCGACACGCCCCGGGCGGCGGCGATCTACGGCTGGTACACGTTCTCCGTATACGCGCTCGCCATCCCCGGCGGCTGGGTCGCCGACCGGTTCCTGGGGCAATACCGGAGCGTGCTGCTGGGTGGGATCATCATCGCGCTGGGCCAGTTCAGCCTGGCGCTCGCGCCCCTGCCGTTCTTCTTCTTCGGGTTGGCGTTGATCGCGGTGGGCACCGGCCTCCTCAAGCCCAACATCAGTACCATGGTGGGCTCGCTCTACGACACGGAGGACGCGCGGCGCGACGCGGGGTTCTCGCTGTTCTACATGGGCATCAACCTGGGCGCGATGATCGCGCCGCTCATCGTGGGGACGCTGGGGCAGCGGGTGGACTGGCACGTGGGCTTCGCCGTGGGGGGCGTGGGCATGACGCTGGGGTTGATCCAGTATGTACTCGGGAAGCCTCGCCTGATGCCCGCCCTCCAGCGGCTGGGACCGGTGGGTGCCCACCGC
>JACPAP010000186.1 GCA_016180765.1 Gemmatimonadota bacterium | reverse complement strand
GGTTGCGTGGTGATGGCGCCGAATCAGACCTTCGATGAAGTGGACCAGCTGCCCGCGCTGCGCACGCCACCCCTGCCAGGCAATCCCGACGCGATCGCGTGGCCCAACGGCGATCTGGTGCCGAAAAAGCCCCTGCCGGCGGGTGTGAGCGGGCCCGCGCTCGACGCCGCCGGCCGGTGGGCGTTCGACCGGGTGGCCAACGGCGGGCACGCGGGCCAGGTGACGCTGAGCCTGCTGGTGGTCTATCGGGGCGACATCGTGTTCGAGCGCTACGCCGACGGCGTGGATTATCGTACCCGGACCCGCACCTGGTCCGCCGCCAAATCCATCGCGGGCACGCTGATCGGAATCGCGGTGGGGCGGGGCATGCTCAAGCTGGACGAGCCGCTGCCTATCGCCTGGCCGCCGGACGAGCTGAACGAGCTGCACATGCGGCATCGCACACGGATGCCCATGGTCACGCTCGAACCGTGGCCCCCGGTGAATCGGACGCCGGTGGCGGACCCGCGCCGCCGCATCGTGCTCCGCAACGTGCTCAACATGTCCAGCGGGCTGTACCCGGTGGACAACCAGTACGGCGGGTCCATCGGCTCGGGGCTGTCCTACTTCGGCGGCTGGAACTCGGCGCATCAGGCGGCCGACCGCGGACTGGTGCGCGAGCCCGGCACCATGTGGGACTACGAGAACTACGACACGCTGCTCGGCATGCTGGCGCTCAAGACCGTGATCGGCAACGACTCGGCCTATCTGACGTACCCGCGGCGGGAGCTGTTCGACAAGATCGGCATGCGCAACACCGTGCCCGGCGTGGACCGGTTCGGCAACTTGGTGCTGAGCAGCCAGGTGTACACCAACGCGCGGGACCTGGCTCGACTGGCGCTCCTCTATCTGAACCGCGGCGTGTGGAACGGCGAGCGGATCCTGCCGGAGAGCTGGGTGGACTTTTCGCGCACCGCGGCCCCTTCCACCGCGCCATTCGGGAACTTCTACGGCGCGCAGTGGTGGCTGGTGCAGGACGCGCGGACCGACGTGCCGCAGGACGCCTACACCATGCCCGGCGCCCAGGGTCAGTACGCTATCGTGGTTCCCTCACACGACCTGGTGATCGTGCGCCGCGGGCTGGATGGCGGCGCGCCGGGGTTCCCCACCTGGGACCTGGTGGCGCAGGTGCTCAAGGCCCTCCCCACGGGCCGTCCCGCGCAGAAGCTGGTGGCAGCGGCGGGTCGGGAGTGAGGGCGGTCCGTCGGCCGCAGGGGGTCAGCCGAAACGCACGCAGTAGACGGGCGGGAGATGCTCGGAGACGGCCACCCAGCTGTCACCCTGGTTCTCCGAGACCCAGAGCGCCCCGGTCGTGGTGCCGAAGGCCAGAAGGTCGCCCGTCTGGTCCACGTCCAGTGCGTGCCGGTAGGTGAGATCGTAGGAGTGCCCCTGGGGGAGGCCCTGCTTGAGAACCTGGAAGCTCTTGCCGCCGTTCCGGGTGCGCGCCACCACCACGCCGCCCTTCACCGGAATGCGATGCTCGTCGCTGATGCCTGGAACGAACCACGCCGTGTCCGGGTCGTCCGGATGGACGGCGACGGCGAACCCGAAGACCGCCGGCTTCACCGTCGTGATCTCGTGCCAGGAGGCGGCGCCGTCGGTGGAGTGGAACACCCCGTTGTGATGCTGGACCCACAGCACGTCGGGCGCGGCCCGGCACTGCACCATCTGGTGCGGATCCTGGACGTACGGATCGTATTGGCGGTCCGGCGGCATGTAGGCCGCCCGCATGCCCTGGGTGCGGTTCTCCCAGCTCGCGCCGGCGTCCCGCGTCTCCCAAACGCCGCCGCAGGACACCGCTACCCGAACGTGGCGCGCATCCCGGGGGTCTACACAGATAGAATGCACGCCGGGCAGTTCCGCGCCGCCTCCCATCCACTCGCGTCGCCTGGGATGGTTCCATAGCGGCTCGATGAGGCTCCACGACCCGCCTCGGTCTCGCGAGCGGAACAACCCGCCCGGTAGCGTCCCGCACCACAGCGTCTCCGGCTCGGAGTCGTGTCCCGTCTCGAGCGCCCACACCAGCTCCGTGTTCCAGGGGATGGGGCGGCCCGAGTTGGGCTCCCGATCGTCCACCCCCTCCGGCTTGGGCGGGTAGGTTGGCGTGGCGCACGGCTCCCAGGTGCGCCCTCCGTTTGGAGAGCGATGCATCTTCACGCCGAAATGCCCGTGGCCCAGCGCCACGTAGACCCGACCATCGCGCCGATCGGGTAGCACCATGGAAGCGTTGTCGCCCAGGAATTGCGCCCGCGTGATGGCCCAGCGCGCACCGGGCCGGCCCTTCCGGCGTTCCACCGTGAAGACCCCTTTGCGGGTGGCGACGAACAGGCGGGGGCGTGCGCTCATCCGCCCGAAAGCGCCTGCATCACGCAGACCTCGCCATCCGCCGGCACCGGGTCGCTCAACCGCGCGCGGTCCGCGATCTGGCGCCCGTTGACGAACACCACCATGTGTCGCCGAACGGCGCCCTGATCGTCCAGCACGTACGGACGCGCCGTCGGGTTCGACTGAAAAACTCGCTCCAGCACCTCGCGCACGGTGTGCCCGTCCACCTCGGCAGGCGGGCAGGCGACGTGACGCTGAATCGTGTGCGTAAAGGTCACGCGGGCCATCATTCCATCATAAACCGGCGTGCGTCAGGACGGCCAGAGCCAGCCGAACGCTCCCGCGGTCAGCAGCCCATAGACCAGCGCGTCGGCCACGGCCTTGAGCGTGGTGCTCCAGCGCCGGCCGAACCAGATCGAGCCCTGGAGCAGCGCCAGCCCGTAGCCTGCGAATGCGACCGTGCCGGTAACGCGGAAGACCTGGAGGTACTCGGTGCCGGGATCTAGCGTCCGGCTCGCCACATAGCCGGCGAAGAGCCCAATGACGGCGCAGTAGACGAACCACAGGGCCAGCTGTTTGCCCATCGCGAACTGGCCGCTGGGAAAGACGGTCATGGCGACGACCGGGCCTTTGTTCACCTTGTCCTGGAACGCCGGCGTCTTCATGTCCTTCCGGCTGGCCGGTCTGGGGAGCATGTAATCGCCCGGCGGAATGGCGAACGGGCGCAGCGCCGCCGCGACCTCATCCTGCTTCGGCACGGTGCCGAAGTCGTTCCAGTGGTACGGGAGCACCATGTGAACGATCGAGCTGGCGATGAACACGAGGGCGGCCCCGATGAGGATCGGGAGCCAGAGGGACATCAGCGAGACCATCATGGGTGCCTCCTGAGCGAGGGTGCCGGCAGACGCCGGGCTAGGTAGGCGCCAAGCTGCGCCCCGGAGTCGCGGGACGCAAGGTTCCTGGGGCAGCGCGCGAAGAGACCCGCCCCCGCCTTCCGCACTAGCGTGACCCAGCGAGGCACCGCATGTTTGGACGAACGACACAACCTGGCTGACCCTCCGTGAACCCAGCCATGAACCGACGTGAGATGCTCCGCCTCGTGGGCGCCGCATTGGCGATTCCGTCGCTGGCGGCTCTGAGCCCGGAGCAACTGCTAGCCCTCGGCCGGCGCATCCACCGCCAAGCCGGCCCGCGCGTCCTCGAGCCCACGCAGAGCCGCATCGTCACGACTGTCGCCGAGCACATCATCCCGGCCACCGATACTCCGGGAGCCACCGCGGCACGGGTCCATGAGTTCATTGACTTGATCGTTGCCGAGTGGTACGCCGATGACGAGCGGGCTCGCTTTCTCCAGGGCCTCGCCGACGTGGACGCGAAAAGCCAGGACCGCTTTGGAAAGCCTTTCCTGGAGGCCACGCCCAGCGAGCAGATCGCGCTGCTCGGCGCACTGGACGACGAAGTCGCTGCACTCCGCGACGCCGGAGACCGGGAAACCGCGCGGCGCCACTTCTTCCAACAAATGAAACACCTGACCCTCTGGGGTTACTACACTTCCGAGGTGGGCGTGGAGCAGGAGCTTCACTACGTCATGATCCCGGGGCGCTACGACTCCTGTGCCGCGGCGGGACTCGGCAACCGCGGAGGCGACTGATGCAGCCGAGCTACGACGCCATCGTGGTGGGCTCGGGGATGACCGGCGGCTGGGCGGCCAAGGAGCTGACCGAGCGCGGACTCCGCACCCTGGTGCTCGAGGCCGGGCGATCCATGGATCCGGACAAGGACTACCTGGAACACGAGCCGGTCTACGAGTTCAAGTTCCGTGGCCTGGGCGACCGCAAACACGAGGCCGCCCGGCAGTTCATCCAGGCCAAGGCGGGGCCATTCGAGGAACAGACCGCGCATTTCTTCGTGGACGACGTCGAGAATCCGTACAGCTTCCCCGACGACAAGCCGTTCTACTGGATCCGGGGCCGCCATCTGGGCGGGCGCTCGATCATGTGGGGCCGGCAGAGCTACCGGCTGAGCGATCTCGACTTCGAGGCCAACGCCCGCGAAGGGATCGGCGTGGACTGGCCGATCCGCTACCGGGATATCGCGCCGTGGTACGATCACGTCGAAGACTTCATCGGTATAAGCGGCGAGGCCTTAGGACTGTCCCAGCTTCCCGACGGCAAGTTCCTCCCTCCCATGGTCTTGAACTGCGCCGAACAGGTGGTGAAAGAGGGGATGGCGCGGAGCTTCGGCGGGGAGCGCGTGCTCACCATTGGGCGCACCGCCATCCTCACCGTGGACCACCGCGGGCGGGCGGCGTGCCACTACTGCGGGCCCTGCTGGCGCGGCTGCGCCACGCATTCCTACTTCAACAGCGTCCATGTCACCCTGCCCGCGGCCCGGGCCACCGGGCGACTGACCATCCGGCCCCACAGCGTGGTACACAGCGTCGTGTACGACGAGCGGCGCGATCGTGCCACCGGCGTGCGGGTGATCGATGCCACCACCAAGCAGGAGCTGGAGTTCACCGCGCGGGTGATCTTCCTCTGCGCCTCGGCGCTGGAGTCCGCTCGTATTCTGCTCAACTCCAAGACGCCGCGCTTTCCCGGCGGGCTCGCCAACTCGAGCGGCGAGTTGGGCCGCAATCTCATGGACCACACCATGGGGGGCGGGGCTCGCGGCACCATCCCGGGGAACGAGGATCGCAATGTCTTTGGTCGCCGCCCCAACGGGATCTACGTCCCGCGCTTCCGCAACGTGGTGACGCGGCATC
>JACPAP010000185.1 GCA_016180765.1 Gemmatimonadota bacterium | reverse complement strand
GACTTCCGGCTGATCGCGGCGAACATCGACAACGTGATTATGGCGCATATTCACTGCGGCCCCCCCGGTGTGAACGGGCCCATCCGGATGTGGCTGTATCCGGTGATCGGACCCAGCGGCATGCAAGGACCTAACGGATCGGGACCGCACGACGGCGTGCTCGCGTCCGACACCTTCTCGCCGGCGGATGTCACTTGTCCGAAGGTCGTCGTGAACCAGGACGAGGACATGCCGCTGCTGGATGCCATCCGGGCCGGCCTCACCTACGTCAACGTGCACACCCGCCGCACCCACAGCGACGATCCGGTTTCCTCGCACCACTACGGTCTGGTCCGCCCGGGGCGCAGGGCTGGTCCCGTCGATCACGCTGACGTGGGTGACGGCCGTGACCTGCGCGGCGATCGCACCGCCGGGCAAGCAGGCGAACAGGAAACTGACGCCGAGTCGGATCATGAGGCGCTGACGGGGGTGGTCACGTGGGCGGTCGCACTACAGCGACCGGACGGACCCACCGGGGCTCTCATCGCTCCTCCAGTATCCGGTGGCGCCAGCATCAGCACGCGCAGCCGGGAACAACGCAGACGGTGTATCAGCGCTGTGCGCTGGCCAGGTCCGTCACCGCGCCCGCCAGTGTCAGTACCTTCGGCCTGTCGGCGGCCGCCGAGGCGTCACTGTTCAGTTGCGTGGCCAGCGTCGTCAGCGCCGTACGCCGCTGCTCCCCCTTGGCCCGCTCGGCGGCCGTGAGCGCCGTGCGCGCGGCCGCGATCCTCTCCGAGGCGAGGCCGTTCGACCGCTCCAGCTGGTCCAGGTAGGCCCGCGCCAGCGCGAAGCTCGGCGGCCACACGAACCGCTGCTGCCCCTGGGTATTGAAGTAATCGAAGCGCACGGTCTTGGCGGCGTCGATCTCGTTCTGCGAGATGAAAGCGCTTGGCGTCAACTCGAAGATGTCGAGCCCGTGCGCGATCTCCGAGCTGACGATGAGGCCGTTGTACCAGTAGACGGACCACGACCCGGCCATACGCATCCGGCCGCGATCGTGGAAGGCGATCTCCTGGGGATGCGCCGCGTCGGTCCAGTCGAACACCGAGATGCCACCCTGGTACCAGCCCTGCACCATGATGTCCCGCCCTGGGATCGGGATCAGCGACCCGTTATGCGCCACGCAATTCTCGAGTGGCGTCTGCGGGGCCGGGATCTTGTAGTAGCTCCGGAACGTCATCCTGTGGTTCGCGAGCGTGAAGATGGCGTCCGCGCCCCACTCGTACTTGTCGGTCACGCGACACTTGGGCGCGCCGCCGCCGCCCCATTCATCGGTGAAGAGGATCTTGGTCCCGTCGTTGTTGAAGGTCGCCGAGTGCCAGTAGGCGAAGTTGGAATCCGCCACCGCGTCGATCCGCACCGGGTTCGCGGGGTCGCGGATGTCCAGCAGCAGCCCGTAACCGCCGCACGCCCCGCCCGCCAGCCCGATCTCCGGATAGAGGGTGATGTCGTGGCACTGGTTGGGCCCGCTAGGCGGCCGGTTGGCGTCTTCTCCCCTCATCGCCGCGATGATCCCGGGGAGCGCGTCGCGGAGCGCGGCGCTGTCCCCGCCGGTCGGCGCGCCGCTGCCCCCGCGGGCCCTCACGATGCTGTCGAGCCTCGGGTTCACGAACCCCGGCCCCAGGATGATCTCGTCGGTGCCGATGGTCGTGATGAACCCGCCCGCCCGCCGCACGGAATCCACCGCCGCCTTGCGCGCGGCGATGTCCTCCGGCGCCTCGCCGTGCCGCAGCACCGGGGCCAGGTCCTGGAAGATCCGCGGGGAGCTGACGATGGCCGCCTGCTCGGGAGCGCTAAGCGGAACCTTGATCACTTCAATCCGGAAGAGCGCCGAGTTCGGGTCCTCATCGGGCCACAAGCGCGAGCAGCCCGGCAGCTCGTTCGGCGACCGCACGCCGGCTGAACCGGAGATGTAGATGTAGACGTTCTCCGGGTCCTTGGGGTCGACCAGGACCGAGTGCGTGTGCGAGCCGCGGCAGGTCTGCACGTTCCCGATGTATTTCGGGTCGGTGATGTCGGTGATGTCGAAGATCCGGATGCCGCGGATCCGGTCGTGGCTCACGGTGTCCCGCACGCCCTCGGTGCTGCAGTCGAGCCGGGCCGACGGAGCCTCGGCGGAGACGAACAGCAAGTTCTGGTAGACCGACACGTCGCTCTGCGACGCCGGACAGAGGTACGCCTTCTTCAGCGCAGGAGCGGCCGGGTTGGAGATGTCCCACACCTGGAACCCGTTGTAGTTCCCCTGGAGCGCGTAATGGCCGAGGAACGCGAGATCCGAGTTGGTGACGCCCAGGAAGCCGGGCGGTGATGGCGTCTTGGAGAGGACGCGCAGGTTCCAGATGGCCTCGCCGGCGTCCATCAGGCCGGGCTTGAGCCCGATCCGCGGGTCGGGGCTTGGCGGCATGGTGGACATGGCCGGCGATGCTTCGCGCCCGCCGACATAGATGACCGGGCCCTCGGCCGGCGACGGGCCCGCGGTGGGCGACATGGATGATGATCTGGCGCACGCCACAACAAATAGGAGTACTGGCACGACCAACGTGGAGAGGGATCTCATCGTCACCTCAGTGGGAGGGTCAAGAGCATCTTCGTCATCCGCTCGATCTCCGTGGTCTGATCGGCGTAGATATCGGAGGAGAACTTGTATACCGCTTCATCCTGGCCCGCGCCCGGGGAGCTGAGGAGCTGCTCCACCATGGTGACGGCACCGCGGTGATGCTGGATCATGAAGGTCAGGAACAGCCGGTCGAACTCGCCGCCCCGGGCCTGGTCGAGCTGTTGCATTTGTTCGTCGCTGAGCATGCCCGGCATCATCATCTCGTGCTCCATGCCGTGCATCATCATCTTGACAGGCATTGGCTTCGCCTCGGGCACCGGCTGGTCACGGTCGCGGAGCCAAGCCTGCATCAGTGCGATCTCGTCCGTCTGCGCGTTGATGATCCGCTCGCTGAGCCTCTGGATGGACTCGCTGGCGTCATGCGTAGGCGCCCAGCCGGCCATCACGATCGCCTGGGCGTGGTGGCTGATCATGCCGGTGACGAACTGGACGTCCGCCTCGGTGAAGGGATAACGGCCGGGGTAGGCCGGGCCCTGGGCCGCTGGAGCGCCCGCGGCCTGCCCCACCGCGGGGCGGTACCCGCCAACCAGGCCCAACAGCATGAGGGCCCCGAATCTCGCCGTGGCCATGATTCCTCCGGAGGGGTTGGGACGGCGCCCCATAACCTAGCCATGCGACCGATCCACGGCGAGCGCTCCGCATCTCCGACGTAGTCCCGCTATTATAGCGCGTCACCGCCCAGCGAGTAGCCTAAGAGGCGTACGCTCGAACCGTTGGGAGCTCCCCATGAATCGACGCAGACTGTTGCATTTCGTAACCGCGCTCGCCGCCTGGCGCGGCCGCGGGGACTCGGTATCCCCAAGCCGGAATGCGAGCCGTTAACCGATAGCCGACAGCCGATAACTTATAGCCGTTACGGATAACCGAAGAGAGTGTCTCATGAGCTTACCGGTCCGGCCGCTCGGCGCGAGCGGCATGCAGATCACCACCGTCGGAGTGGGCACCTGGGCCACCGGCGGCGACGAGTGGGGCCCGCAGGACGACGCTGCTTCCCTGGCCGCCATGCGCCGCGCCCTGGAGCTGGGCGTCAACTGGATCGACACCGCCCCGGTCTACGGCCTGGGCCACTCCGAAGACGTGGTGGGGCGGCTGCTGCGCGAGCTGGCCCCGGCCGAGCGCCCGCTGATCTTCACCAAGTGCGGCTTCGTATGGAACGACCGCAAGCCCAAGGCGGAGCCGATCCGCTCGCTGAAGCCTGAGTCCATCCGGCGGGAAGCTGAAGCGTCGCTCCGCCGCCTCGGCGTGGAGCGGATCGACCTCTACCAGTTCCACCGGCCCGACCAAACGGGCACGCCCGTGGAAGATTCGTGGGCGACGATGGTGCGGCTGATCGAAGAGGGCAAGGTGCGGGCCGGTGGAGTGTCAAACTTCGACGTCGGCCTGCTCACGCGGTGTCAGGCGATCCGGCACGTGGACTCACTCCAGCCGCCCTTCTCGCTGATCCGGCGCGAAGCCGCGGCCGCCGAGATCCCGTGGTGCGCGGAGCACGGCACCGGCGTGATCGTGTACAGCCCGATGCAGGCTGGACTTCTGACCGACCGGTTCACCGCGGCGCGCGTGGCCCAGCTGGCGCCGGATGACTGGCGGCGCGAGTCCCAGGAGTTCCAGGCACCCAACCTGGGTCGGAATCTCGCGCTGCGGGACGCGCTCAAGCCCATCGCCCAGCGGCACGGCACGACCGTGGCGGCCGTGGCCGTGGCCTGGACGCTGGCCTGGCCGGGCGTGATCGGGGCCATCGTGGGGGCGCGTTCGCCGGAACAGGTGGACGGGTGGATTGGTGCCGCGACGCTCGAGCTCACGCCGCAGGATCTCGACGAGATCGCCGCGGCCGTCGCGCGCACCGGCGCCGGCTCGGGACCTGTTGCACCTGGCCGCTCGACAAGGCAGTTTGGGCGGACGCATCAATGCTGAACCTAGCCCACCGGAGAACACCGCGTGTCGAAAGTGAAGCTCGGGATCATCGGCTCGCGATTCCAGGCGGACTGTATCGCGGCATCGGTGAAGGCAATGCCGGAAGAGGCAGAGGTCGTCGCCGTAGCCTCACCCACACCGGGCCACGCAGAGGCGTTCGCGCGACGCCATGCCATCCCCGTCTTTCATTCCGACTACCGCGAGATGCTCCGCGACCCGGCGATCGAGATGATCTCGATCACCGCGCCTAATCGCCTGCACGCCCGGATCACGATCGAGGCCGCGCAAGCGGGGAAGCACGTCGTCTGCGAGAAGCCGCTCTGTCTTACACTTGAGGACGCCGACGCGATGATCGACGCGTGCGCCAAGGCTGGCGTGCTGCTCCTCTACGCCGAGGAGCTCTTCTTCGCGCCGAAATACGTGAAGGCCAAGCAGATGGCGGATGAAGGGGCGTTTGGGCGCGTCCACCTGGTCAAGCAGGGCGAGAAGCACTCCGGCCCACACTCTGACTGGTTCTGGGACGTCGAGCAGTCCGGCGGCGGCGCCCTGATGGACCTCGGCTGCCACGGGATCGCGTTCTGTTGGTGGTTCCTCGGCAAGCCCAAGGTCAAGAGCGTTTACGCTCAAGTTTCTACGCAAGTCCACGGCGGACGCACCGAGGGCGACGACGAAGCGATCACGCTCATCGAGTTCGACAACGGCGCCGTCGGCATGGTCGAGAACAGCTGGAACCGACCGGGCGGGATGGACGACCGTATCGAGGTCTTCGGCGACAAGGGGCAAACCTACGCGGACCTGCTGATGGGGAACGCGCTCCCCACGTACTCGGAGGTAGGGTTCGGCTACGCGGTCGAAAAGGCGGCGTCGACCAGGGGCTGGACCTACCCAGTGTTCGAGGAGCAGTGGAATTACGGGTTCCCGCAGGAGATGCGCCACTTCGCGCGCTGCGTGCGGGGGAAGGAGACGCCGATGTCCGACGGCGAGACGGGGCGGGTGGTGCAGGAAGTGCTCTACGCAGCCTACGCCTCCGCAGGGTTAGGCAGAAAAGTCACGCTGCCCTTCCGCCCGAAGGGGATCACCAAGCCCATCGACCTCTGGAAGCACCCGGGTCTCGCGCAGGCCGCGCGCTGATGCGGAGCGCCGGCGCCATCGACATCGGCGGGACCGGCACCAAAATCGGAATCGTCGCCGAGGACGGCAGCGTCGTTGCGCGGGCAACGATTCCGACCAGTGCCGATGGCAAGCCCACGCTGCTGGTGGACCGCATCGTCGCCACGCTGGGACCCATGCTGGATGCGGTGGCCGCCGACGGGAACGCGGTGTCGGGCATCGGCGTGTCGGTCGCCGGCTTTCTCGATCCCGAACACGCAACCATGTTCGGCAACGCGAACCTGCCCGCGCTCTGCGGCTTCCCCCTGCGCCGCGCACTGGAGCAACGCCTGGCACTCGTCTGCCGTCTCGAGGTGGACTCGAACGCGGCCGTCATCGCCGAGTATCGGCACGGCGCGGGCCGTGGCTCGGAGCGATTGCTCGGCGTGACGGTCGGCACCGGCCTCGGTGGCGGCGTGGTGGTCGATGGGAAGCTGCTGCGCTACACCGGCGAGTGCGCGGGAGATCTCGGGCACATCATCG
>JACPAP010000184.1 GCA_016180765.1 Gemmatimonadota bacterium | reverse complement strand
TCGAGGCGATGCTCACGCCGACGGGCGGGATCACGCCGACGGGCACGGCGCCGGTCCCGGCCGTGGATTACGAGGCGCTGGCGCGTCAGGCGCACCCGCTCCGCGTGGCCGCGCTGTTCGGTGTGGCGTCCCTGGCGGTCCTGGCGCTGGTCTACGCGGCCGTGATGCTGATCGGGCTACCGGACTGGGTGTTCCTGGGCGCCGTCGCGCTGCTGGCAATCGGCCTGCCGATCATGGTGCTGACCGGCCACCACGAGCGCCAGCGGGCGCTGGTCCGCACCACCGGCGCCGTGCTGAGGACGCCACCGAGCGGGCTCCAGCGCCACTTCACCTGGCGGAAGGCTCTGCTGGGCGGTGGCCTGGCGTTCGCGGGCCTCACCGTCGTGGCCGGCAGCTACATGGGGATGCGCGTTCTGGGCATCGGCCCGGTGGGGACGCTGGTCGCGACCGGTGTGCTCGACGAAGGCAGCCGAATCATCCTCGCCGACTTCAGTGACCGCACCGGTGATTCGGCGCTGGCCACCACCTTCACCGAGGCCTTTCGGGTAGATCTCAGCCAGTCGCGCATCCTGCGTCTTTTGCCCGCGGCGGAGCTACGCGGCGCCCTGCAGCGCATGCAGCGTGACCCCGGAACGCCACTCACGCCCGACCTCGCTCGCGAGGTGGCGGTCCGAGAAGGGATCACGGCCGTCGTCGCGGGCGATATCAACGCGGCCGGCGGGGGATTCGTGCTCTCGACTCAGCTTCTCGACCCGGAGAGCGGCAATGTCATCGCCGCGTTCCGCGAGACCGCGGCCGACTCGACGGCGATCATCCGGGCCATCGACCGGCTGTCGAAGGAACTGCGGGGGCGGGCGGGTGAATCACTCAAGAGCATCCGCGCGGCACGGCCACTCTTCCGGGTTACGACGGCCTCTCTCCCTGCGTTGCGGAAGTACTCCCAGGCACAGCGAACCTTCCAGGAGGGCAATACCTCCGCGGCGATCGAGCTCCTGCGGGAAGCCGTTGCACTCGATACGACATTCGCCGAGGCCTACCGCCGGCTCGCGACTCACCTGGGCAACGCGGGTATCCAGCCCAGCGCCCAGCTGAAAGCCATGACCAAGGCGTACAAACACCGGGATCGGCTCCCGGAAACCGAGCGTCATATCGTGATTGCGACGTACCTCATGGATGTCACGGGCGATTACCACGGTGCGCTAGAGGCCTACAGCCGAGTGTTGGAGATCGACTCGACGCACCCCGTTGCCGTCAATAACTCTGGCGTTGCCTACAGCTTACTTCGAGATGACGACCGTGCCGCCCAGTTCTATGAGCGTCAGATCAGGCTGTACCCCCGTGGCGTTCTGGGCAACAGCAACTTGGTGGAGGCCCAGCTGAACCAAGGGGCCCTCGATGGAGTGCGATCGGCTCTGGAAAACTTCCGAAGAGTCCTCCCCGACCATCCGCTGGCGAGGAGGGCGGAGCTCTTGGTGGCGTGGGCGCTTGGGCGGCACGATAGCGCCGAGGCGATCGCGCGAACCATCCGCGAGCGCCATCCGGATCCGGGGAACGCGGGGGTTGCTCTGTCACACCTCTCGGGTCTGGCGGCGGTTCGGGGGCGATTGCGAGAAGCGAACGAGCACGGGCTGGCCCGGGTACGGCTCTTCGAGAATCGCGGGCTCCCCAACGAAGCGCTGAGGTACCGGGTCCTGCTGGCCCGGCGGGAGCTGGAAGTTGGGGGAGGCGCGCGGGAAGTGCTGGCAGAGGTGGAGGAGCAGCTCAGTCGCTCGTCTGGAGACGAAGTGGATCCCCTCGATCCTCCGTACCTCGACATCGCCATGCTCTACCTCAGCACGGGTCGAATGGACCGTGCCAGAGTCTGGGTTGACGCCTATGAGCGAAACGTGCCGGCCGAATGGCGGCGCGGGCGGGCGGGGAGCGAGCTCCAGCATCTTCGGGCGTTGGGTTCTATCGCGCTAGCGGATGGACGGGTGCAGGACGCGATCCGCTTGTTGCGGCAGTCCGACCAAGGGGAATGCGTCATCTGCGCTCTCCCTCAGCTCGCCCAAGCGTACGATGCGGCCCCGGAACCAGACTCGGCGATCGCCATCTATGAGCGCTACGTCGGTACCCTCTCGCCTGACCGTCCTGCCGTCGATCCGCTCGAGCTGCCGCCGGCTTTGAAGCGCTTGGGCGAGCTGTACGCGCAACGCGGGGACCGCGAAAAGGCAATCGAGTACTACAACAGGTTCGTGGAGCTGTGGAAAGGCGCCGACCCCGAGCTTCAACCTCCGGTGCGGGACGTGAAGCAACGGATGGCAAGGCTGGTGGGGGAGGGGGGGCCGCGATGATGCTCCGAAGTAGGCCTCACCTCCCGCCCCACACCGCGGCAATCGGCACCGCCTCCAGCGCGTCGCCGAACGGGACCGTCTCACGACCGATGTAAAGCAGCACGCCGCGCAGGAAGCGCTTTTTCGCGAGCGCCTGGAGCTCCCGCAGCCCGGCGAAGTCTGCGGGGCTCACCGTCGCTGCTGCCTTGACCTCGATCCCGATCACCCGACCCCGGCGATCCTCCAGGACAATGTCCACCTCGCGCCCGGCATGCCGTCGGAAGTGAAACAACTCCACTGAGGTCTCATTCCAACCTGCCTGCTTCAGCAGTTCCATGAGCCCGAAGGTCTCCAGCATCGACCCCAGCAACTCGCCGTCGCGCGACAGCCGCTCCTGGTCAGCGCCGAGCAGGTGCGATGCCAGGCCCGTATCGACCAGCACGAGCTTCGGCGCCTTCACCAGGCGGTGCCGGACGTTAGCGGACCAGGCCGGCACGGTGCGGACCAGGAATGCCGTCTCGAGCAACGCGAGGTATCGGCGGAGCGTGGTGTAGGGGATCGCGCTGGCCCTGGACAGATTGGAGACGTTCAGCGGCATGGCGCTCTGCCCGGCGAGCAGCCGCAGGACCCGCGGCAGCAGCGCCAGGTCCTCCACTCGGCTCAGGTCGCGCACGTCGCGCTGGAGGATGGTGGTGACGTACGCCCCGTACCACGCGTCGCGGCGCGCGGGTGCACGCGGTTGCACTTCCGGATATCCTCCGCGGACGACCCGCTCGATCACCTCCGCCCGGGTCACCGCCGTGCGCGTCTTGATGGCGCCTCCGGCATACAGCGTGTCGAGGAATCGCTCTTCGGTGCCGGCCAACTCGCCCTGCGACAGCGGCCAGAGGGTCAGGATCTCCATCCGGCCGACCAGAGCGTCAGCGAGCTTCGGCAGCAACAAGACGTTGGCCGAGCCGGTGAGCAGGAATCGCCCGGGGGTCCGATCCCGATCCACCGCGGACTTGATGGCCAGCAGCAGGTTCGGCACCCGCTGGACCTCGTCCAGCACCACGGGACCGACCAGACCGCCGACGAAGCCCACGGGGTCAGCGGCGGCGGCGGCGAGCACCCCGGCGTCGTCGAGGGTGAGGTAGCGCGCCGGGTGCTCGCGCTCGGTAATCCGGCGGGCCAGCGTCGTCTTGCCGCTCTGTCGGGCGCCGTGGAGCAGAATGACCGGCGTGTCCGCCAGGGCCGCCAGCAGGGGACGGGTGAGATGTCGCTCTAACATGGATAAAAATTATCCATTAACGGGACAATTTTCAACCGTGGAGCAACCCCTATGAGGGTGGGAACGTCTCCATCTACCCGAACCGCGTCGTTCGCCAGAGCGCGAAGCCGCAGCCGCCCAGCAGGCCGAGCATCGCCAGGGTGAGCCACCAAGCCCAGGTGTAGTGGATCGCCATCCGCGGCGTCTCGGCGAGGGTTGCGAACCCAAGGAACACCGCGGTCGCCCCGATCACGATCATCCAGTCCCAAACAGTTCGGCCTTGGGCCCCGCCAGGATCGTGCCCTGAGAGGCGCGCCACCACATACTCCGGCTCGACTCCGTAGCGCGCCGCCTCGCGCCGCGCCGCGTCCTGCCAGCGCAGGTGCTCCGCCGCCGGAGCGGTGGAGAAGGCAATCGCCCCCGCGCCCAAGGCCATGACGATCGACCCGCCCACCACCTGCGCGTAAACCGCCTGACCTGACCCGGCGAGCTCGCCGAAGACGAGAATCCCCCAAAGCAGTCCCCACAGCTGGTTGGTGTTGGAGAGCGGGATTCCCCGGCCAATCCCCACGTATTTCGCTGCATACTGCTGGAACAGATCGCCCACCACCCACACGAACCCGCCCAGCAGGAGCCAAAACACGACGCCGCGTGCCCGCGCCAGTTCGGTCATGACGCCCGCCGGCCCGTCGAGGTAGGCCAACGCCAGCCCGCTCATCATGCCCAGTTCGCCGATCGTGAAGAACGTCACGAAAGAAAGCGGGTTCATGCCGGTGAGGTAGGCCTTGCGGTAGGGGATGTACATGGTGCCCCAGAGCACCCCGGCGCCGAGCGCCGCGGCGACCCCGCGGAGCGGGTTGCCAGCCGGCGCTTGCGTGGGCGCCGCGAGCGCGAGCAGCGCCGCCCCGACGAACATCACCCCCGCACCGCCCAGCACGCCCAACCAGCGGGCCGCTCCGGCGCCGCGCAGCTCGTTGAACAAGAGCGCCCCCCAGAAGATGCCCAGCAGGCTGTTGGTGTTCCACAGCGGGAAGGCGATGCTGAGGCCGATCTCGCGGATGGCGAAGATGGTGAGCGTGTTGGCGACTGCCCAGAGCGCGCCCGCGAGCAGCGCCCAAACCACGAGATGGGGTGTGCGCCGGACGTCCGCCCCCACGTTCGCCGTGCCGCGGAGCAGCGCCGGCAAGCTCCAGCGGGCGAGAAAGACGCCCAGCACCATGACCAGGGAGATCGCGACGGGTGAAAGCCCCAACGTGACGACCTTGGTGGGTGCTTCGGCGGCGCCGAGCCAGGCGCCGGCGGCGAACCCGGAGAGCACGCCGACGGCCTGGAGCTGCTTGAGCCGCGTGGCGTCGGGCGGTGCGGCGGGTGCTACGCCACCCACCGTAGCAGCAGCAGGCCCGCGATCAGCATGCCGAGCGGGATCCAGAACTGGATGTCGCGGAGCATGACGCGCCACCAAGCAGTGGGAGAACTGGTGGCCCCAAGGTTCACGCGGTGAAGGTGCCGCTCCCGCAGGGGGCGTGCAAGGGTGTGCGGCCGTCATCGAGAGCGAGAGTCACGGCGCTCCGCCCGCCGCACCTCGCACCGCCCGCGCCGGAGCGCCCCCGGGGGGCTCTCCCGGCC
>JACPAP010000183.1 GCA_016180765.1 Gemmatimonadota bacterium | reverse complement strand
CTCGGCGACCCCTTCCTTCAACTCCTTGTCGTCGAGCACGGCTCTGTACATCTCGGACCGGTATAACATCAGAACGAGATCAGCGTCTTGCTCAATGGACCCAGAGTCGCGCAGATCGGACAGCATTGGACGACGGTTGCCGCCACGTTGCTCAGGCGCCCGAGAAAGCTGCGAAAGAGCGATGACAGGTGTCTTGATCTCGCGGGCAAGTGCCTTCAAGGATCTCGAGATGAAGCTGATCTCCGCCTGACGGTTTTCTGCGTCAGAAGGTCCCTTCAGCAGCTGCAGATAGTCGATGATGAACAAGCCCACCTTCTGCTCTGCCTTTAGCCTGCGCGCTTTGGACCGTAGCTCAAGCAACGTGGGCATCGGCGAATCGTCGATCCAGATTGGCGCTGAGCTGAGTATGCCTGCGGCGCGCGACATATTTACGAAGTCCTCATCTCGAAGCTTCCCCGTTCGTAGCCGCGCGACGTCTATTATCCCCTCCGCAGCCAGCAGTCGCTCAAGGAGCTGTTCTTGCGACATCTCTAACGAGAAGATCGCGATGGGAACCTGATGCTCGAGAGCAACGTGCGCCGCTATGTTCAAGCAGAGCGCGGTCTTCCCCATGGAAGGGCGGGCTGCCACGATGATAAGGTCGCCATTCTGAAAGCCTCCTATGAGGTTGTCCAAATCTACAAAGCCCGTCTTGACAGCCTGTACCAATTCTTCGCCTCGATGGCGCGCTTCTATGCGCTCCATCGTCTCCCAGAGCAACGTCTTGATGCGAACGAATTCCTGCGTTCCACGCTGCATCGAGAGTTCAAAGATCGTGTGCTCAGCTGCGTCCAGCTGATCTTCCGAGTCTTCTCTCCCTTCGTATGCGCGCTGGACGATCGATGTCCCGACGTGGATCAGGCTTCGGGCGATGGCCTTGTTGCGCAAGAGCTTGCAGTGGTATTCGACGTTAGCCGCTGTAGGTACGGCCTGCATGAGTACGGCGATGTACTCATCGCCGCCCGAAGCCTCCAACTCGCCCCTCTTCTCCAGCTCGCTTCTTACCACCACGGGGTCGATCACACCTCCGTGCTCGAGGAGACCTAACAACGCGCGGAAGATCCGACGGTGGGAGTCGCGGTAGAAGCACGTCTCATCGAGGAGTTGGGCGGCCTTCAGTGATGCATCCGCGTCAATGAGCATGGCCCCCAACACGGCTTGTTCTGCGGTCGGGTCCCACGGCGTCTGCCGCTCGGGGAGCGGTCCCTCGGCGCTACGCGTCGACGAGCTGGCGGGCGATACGGACGTCATCCCAGGTCGGTTTCTTCCAGTGCGGGTTGCGCAACAGCGCAGCCGGATGGTACGTGACGATCAGCGGAACGCCGCGGAACTGGTGCACGCGCCCGCGCAGCGAGCCCAGCGACTGCCTGGTGTTGAGCAGCGTCTCCGCCGCCGTGTTCCCCATCGCCAAGATGACCTTGGGGCGGATCAGGTCAAGCTGACGGTACAGGTACGGAACGCAGGTGTCGATCTCGTCCTGCTGCGGCTTGCGGTTGTCGGGCGGCCGGCACTTGACCACGTTGCAGATGAATACCCGTTCCCGGGGAAGCTCGATGGCCGCCAGGATCTCCGTCAAGAGTTGTCCCGCGCGCCCGACGAACGGCCGGCCGGTCTCGTCCTCGGTGGCCCCGGGGCCTTCTCCCACCACCACCAGCCGCGCGTCGGCCGGTCCCTCGCCGGGCACCGCGTTGGCGCGCTCCCGGCACAAGACGCATTTGGCGCATTGCCGGATGGCGGCGGCGACCTCCTCCAGCTGCATGCTGCTGAGCGGGTCGGTGCTGAAGAGATCCTTCTCGGCCGCCGGGACCACGATGCCGGTGGCGGGGATGGGCGGTGCGCCGCGGCGCCAGTCGGGCTTGGAGGCGGGCGAACGCGGGCGTACGCGGGCGAGCGGGGCCGAGCGCTGAGCGGGCTTGTCCCTGCTGGTCTGCGCTCCTCGGTGTTGGTCCGTGCTCGGCTGCGCTGGTCCGTGCTCGTCGGGGCTCGCCGGCGCTGGCCCCGGCGCCTCCTTCACCGGCGTCGCATCCAGGATCAGCGGACTCTCGCCCATCGCCGCGCGCTGCTGGAGGTAGCGCGCCAACAGCTCCCGCGGGTCGGTCACAACAGCGCCTCCACGGCCTCGCACACCTGTTCCGCGACATCCCGCTTGCTCATCAGCGGCAGCTCCCGTTCCCCGTTGGCGGAAAGCAGGGTTACGCGGTTGGTTTCCACCTCGGCGCCGGCGCCGGGCTCGTCGGCGCGGTTCACCACCAACAGGTCCAGCCCCTTCGACGTCAGCTTGCGCTTGGCTCGCGCGGCCTTCTCCCCCGTCTCGAACGCGAAGCCCACGATCACGGCGCCCTTGCGCCGGAATGGTTTGGTGGTCTCCAGGATGTCGGGCGTGGGTTCGAGCGCCAGGGTCGTGTTTCCTGCCGCCCGATCGCGCTTCTCGCGGCCCTTCGCCGCCGGGCGAAAATCCGCCGGCGCCGCCGCCATCATCAACACGTCCGCGTCCTTGACCGCGCGGGCCACGCCCTGTTGGAGCTGTTCCGTGCTCTCGACCCGCTGGACCTCGATCCCGGGCGGCGGGGCCAGCGTGGTGGGCCCGGAGATCAGCAGCACCGCCGCGCCCCGCGCGAAGGCCGCCTCGGCGAGGGCGTATCCCATGCGCCCGCTCGAACGATTGGTGATCACGCGTACCGGGTCGAGCGCCTCTCGGGTGGGACCCGCCGTCACCACCACCCGCTTCCCCCGGAGGCGGCTCTGGGGCCCGCGCAACAAGCGCTCGACCTGCACCAGGATCTCCTCCGGCTCGCTCATCCGGCCCGGCAGGTCGCTGGGGCCCTCGGCCAGCTGACCGACCGCGGGCCCCACCATGGTCCAGCCCCGCTCTCGGAGCGTGGCGAGGTTCTGCTGGGTGGCGGGGTGGGCGTACATCCGATCGTTCATGGCCGGCGCCACCAGCACCGGCACGGTTCGGGCGAGCAGGATAGCGGTGAGCAGGTCGTCGGCCATGCCTTGTGCCGCGCGGGCGATGAGGTTGGCCGTGGCGGGGGCGATGACAATCAGCTCCGCGTCCTGCGCCAACCGGATGTGAGCCAGGGCCGGGCCGCGATCCCAGAGCGACGTGAGAACGGGACGGCCGGTCAGCCCCTCAAAGGTGACCGGCCCGATGAACTGCGCGCCGCCCTGCGTCAACACCACGTCTACCAGGGCGCCCGCTTCCGCGAGGCGCCGCGCCAGCACGCACGCCTTGTAGCTCGCGATCCCGCCGGAGACGCCCAGGACGACGCGCCGGCCCGCGAGCCTCACGCTTCGTGCCGGCGCCGCCGTACCAGTCGGTAAGTGAGTCGTCCGGACGCCAGCTCCTCGAGTGCCCGGGTGGTGAGCTTCTTTTCGAACTCGACGGTGCGGTCGCGGGGGAAATCGTTCACGAACCGCGCGAACTTCGCGGCGACCAGCACGCCCAAATACTTGTTGCCCGCGCGCCGGGCAAGTTCCGTCGGGGTATAGATCCGCATCAGCCCTTTCCTTGCTGTTCGGCCGGCCGCGACAGGGTGGCGACCAGCTCGGTCAGCCCGCGGCGCAACGCCTGAACTCGCTCCAACGACGCCTGTTGCCGGCGGGTCCGCCGGCTTTCCGCGTCAATGATCGCCGCCACTTCGGCGACCGCTTGGGTGCGGTCGTCGTTGACGACGAGATAGTCGTAGTGATGGGCTTCGCCTAACTCGTCCACCGCACGCCGGAGCCGTTGCTCCAGGCCGGCCGGCCGATCGGTGCCCCGCCCGCCGAGCCGCGCCACCAGCTCGTCCACCGACGGCGGCAGCAGAAAGATACTCACAACGTCGGGCCGGCGCTCCCGCAGCTGCCGCGCCCCCTGGACCTCGATGTCGAGGATCACGTGACGGCCCTGGGCCAGGACGCGCTCTACTTCCGACACCAGGGTGCCGTATCGCTGACCGCCGTACTCCGCCCACTCCAAGAATGCCCCTGCCGCGCGCCGCCGCTCGAACTCGCCGGGCGTCAGGAAATGATAGTCCACGCCGTCCACCTCGCTGGACCGCGGCGGGCGGGTGGTGGCGGAAATGCTGAAGCCCAGGTCGTCCCGGGCCGCGAGCAACGCCTTGGTGATCGTGGTCTTCCCCGCCCCCGAGGGAGACGACAGGACCAGCAGGAAGGGCGTCACTCCAGGTTCTCCACTTGCTCTCGGAACTTCTCCAGCTCGCCTTTCATCAGGATCACGGCCTGGGTGATGGCCGCATCGTTCGCCTTGGAGCCGATGGTGTTGATCTCGCGCAGCATCTCCTGACCGAGAAACCCGAGCTGGCGGCCCACGGCGTCCTGCTGGGCCAGCGCGGCGCGCGCCGCGGCCAGATGGGTCTTGAGGCGTGCGATCTCCTCGGCGAGGTCGAGACGTTCCGCCAGGAGCGCGATCTCCTGGGCCAATCGGCTTTCATCCAGCCTGCCCCCATCGAGCAGCGTCGCTACCGCTTGGCGCAGCCGCTCGCGGTCGGCCACCCGGCGGCCCGGCGCCCGACGCTCCACCCGGCCCAACGCGACCTCGAGGGCCGCGAGGTGACCGCTCAACTCGCGGACCAACGACGCTCCCTCGGTGTCCCGCATGGCCTGCAAGGCGTCAGCCGCCCGGTCGAGAATGCCCAGGACTTGGGCGGCGTCCAGCGCCGGCTCCGCCGTGGGCTCGGCGCCCAACACGTCCGGCTGCCGGACGATCCAACCGACATCCACGTCGCCCGGCAGGTCCAGCGTGCGCTGAAGCTCGCGCACCGCGTCTACCAGCTCGCGCGCCCGCGCCAGGTTGAGGCGCAGCGCTCCCGCGCGAACCGGCTCCTCGGTCCACCGGGCCGCGACCGTGACGTGCCCCCGGGCGACCCGGGCACGTAGCCGCTCCCGCACCTCCGCCTCCAGCGGCAGGAGCTCGGCCGGCACCTTGAGCTGGAGGTTGAAGTGCCGGTGATTGACGGAGCGGATTTCGATCTGCAGCCGCCCGCCCGAAACGGAGCCCTCGGCGGCTCCGAAGCCGGTCATGGAGCGCGGCACTGGTCCCTGCCCTCCTCTGTTGCGGGGGAGCGGAAGAACCTATTCCGAAAGCGGTAGAAGCGGCAGGGGATGCAGGAGCCGCAGAGGCAGCAGAAGGGTGGGGTGCGTCTCTCGCGTGCGGCAGTTACGCGCGCGCCGCAGACGGACACGGTTTTCATGGCGCGCGCTCC
>JACPAP010000182.1 GCA_016180765.1 Gemmatimonadota bacterium | reverse complement strand
ACGTTCACCCCGATCAGCTCGTTCACCCCGCTGGGGTGGCAATGGGCGTCAATGAACCCCGGCGTCACCGCCATGCCGGCCGCGTCGATCAACTGGGTTCCAGGCTTCACCAGGTTGCGGATGTCCGCGTTGCTGCCCACCGCCAGGAACCGTCCATCCTTCACCGCGAACGCCTCGGCCCGGGGCAGGGCATCGTCCACCGTGTACACCCGAGCATTCACGACGACGAGGTCGGGGGTTTCGTTGGGCGCCCGCTGCTGCACCGGCACGGTGGACTCCGGGGTCCACGGGAGATCGGGAAGGCCTAGGCCTAAGGCGAGGGCGGCGCTGCGCTCGACGAATTCACGGCGCGAGGGAGACATGAAGACGTTTTCCGTTATCGGTTGTCAGTTATCGGTGACTACGACCGATCCACGTTGGTGCAGGCGCGGCTCATTCTCGCCAACGCGTCTGCGGTTTCTTCCTCGGTGACGAGCAACGAGGGGCCGAGCCGAATCACGTGCCCGTTGAGCCCGCCGAGGCCGATGAGCAAGCCTTCGTCCTTGGCGGTCTCGAGCAGCCCCTTTGCCTTCTTGGGATTGGGCGTCTTACTCTGCTTGTCCTCGACGATCTCGAGGGCCTGCATCAAGCCCATGCCCCGCACGTCGCCGATCCATCCGTAGCGGCGCCCCAGCTCGTCCAGCCCCGTGCGGAGTTGCTTACCGCGGGCGGCGGCGCGGGCCGGAACGTTCTCCCGGACCATCACCTCGTTGGTCGCGATGCCCGCGGCCATGGACACCGGGTTGCCGCCGAAGGTCGAGATGGTTTTGGTGGTCCAGGCGGCGGCGATCTCCGGCCGGGTGATGGTGGCGCCCACGGGGAAGCCGCTGGCGATGCCCTTGGCCATGACCATGATGTCGGGCTCCACGCCCCAGTGCTCGATCCCGAACCAGTGCTCGCCGGTGCGGCCGAACCCCGCCTGCACTTCGTCGCAGATGAACAGGCCGCCGTAGCGATGCACGATCTCCGCCATGCGCTGGAAGTAGCCGGGAGGCGGCACGATGTACCCGCCCACGCCCTGAATGGTCTCCGCGATGAACGCGGCCGGCTTGCCGTTGGTGGTGGTGACGATCAGCTCCTCGAGGTCGTTGGCGAACGCGTCCACGCAGGTGTCGTCGCAGGGCGAGCGGAACGGGCAGCGGTAGGGGTACGGCGACAGCGCGTGCTTGATCCCGGGCACCGTGGTCGGCAGCGGGCGCCACGCCGAGTGGGCCGTCAAGTTGCTCGCGAGAATGCTGCGTCCGGAGTAGCCGTAGCGCAGCGCGATGATCTCGGTGCGGCCGGTGTACATGCAGGCGAGGATGATGGCCGTCTCGATGGCCTCCGTGCCGCTGTTGGTGAAGAAGGACTGGCGCAGCCGGCCGGGGGCGATCTCGGCCAGCCGGCGGGCCAATTCGACCTGGGCTTCCGTGAGGTAGAGCGTCGAGCTGTGCCCGAGGGTGGCGAGCTGCTCCTGCACTCGCTCCACGACCTCGGGGTGACAGTGCCCCACCGCCGTGGTGAGGATGCCGCTGAAGAAATCGAGGTACTCCCGGCCGTCGGCGTCCCACACCTTCAGCCCCAAGCCGCGCACCACCACCACGGGATCGGCGTAGTACGGCGTCACGCAGGGAAAGAGGTACTCGCGGTGGCCGGCTTTCACGGCGGCCGAATCGGGGCCTGCGGCTCTGACGCCCATCAGGGTCTCCTAGCTCGAGGGTGCGCGGTGCGGTGAGCGGGGCAGTTCGACCCCGCGTGCCGCGCACCGCTCACCATCTCGAGATGATCACTCGCTGGTCGGTATAAAACGCAATCGCGTCCCGCCCTTGCGCCTTGAGGTCGCCGTAGAACGAGCCCCGCGAGCCGCCGAACGGGAAGAACGCCATCGGCGCCACCACGCCGAGGTTGATGCCGATCATGCTGATCCCGGCGCGGTAGCGGAACTCGCGCGCCGCCCTGCCGCTGGTGGTGAACAACGAGATGGCGTTGCCGTATTGGTTCCGGTGCACCAGGTCCAGCGCCTGGTCCAGCGAAGCCGCCCGCGCCAGTCCCGCCACTGGTCCGAAGATCTCCTCCCGACCCACCGGCATGTCGGGTGTCACATGCTCCAGTACGGTGGGCCCCACCCAGTGGCCCTCCGGGTAGCGCGGGACGCGGGCGGAGCGACCGTCGAGCAACAACGCGGCGCCCTCGCGTTCTCCCTGTCCAATGAACCGGGTTACCCGCTCGCGATGCTTCGCCGAAATCACCGGGCCCATGTCCACGCCGTGGTCCAGCCCGTGCCCCAGCCGGAGCGCGGCGGCCCGCTCCAGCAGGCGCTCCTTGATGGGGCGATACGCCTCGCCGACGCCCAGGATGACGCTGCCGGCGAGGCAGCGCTGGCCGGTGGAGCCATAGACCGACGACACCACCGCATCCGTGGTGGCGTCGAGATCGGCGTCGGGCAGGACGATCATGTGGTTCTTGGCGCCGCCCAGCGCCTGGACCCGCTTCCCCGACTCGGCCGCCGTGGCGTACACCAAGCGGGCCGTCTGGCTGGAGCCCACGAACGAGACGCCCTTGATGTCCGGGTGCTCGAGGATCGCGGTGACCGCATCCCGGCTTCCATGCACCACGTTGAGCACCCCGGGCGGCAACCCGGCTTCGGTGGCGAGGTCCACGATCCGCTGGTGCGTCAGAGGGTCCTGCTCGCTGGGTTTCACGACCACGGTGTTCCCGGTCGCCACCGCGTACGGCCAGAACCACAGCGGGATCATCACCGGGAAGTTGTAGGGGGTGATCACGGCGAACACGCCCAGCGGCTGGCGGACGGTTTCGCAGTCGATGCCGCGAGCGATGTCCTCCAGGGTGTCGCCCATCATCAGCGACGGAATACCGCAGGCGTGCTCGACGTTCTCGATGCCTCGCTGGATCTCGCCGTGCGATTCCGCCAAGACCTTGCCGTGCTCGCGCGTGAGGCTTCGAGCCAGGTCGTCCTGGTGCTGCTCGAGCAACGCCTTGAGGTGGAACAAGACCCGGGCGCGCTCGACCGCCGGCGTGGCCCGCCAGCCGGGAAACGCGCGCACGGCGGCCTGGACGGCGGCGTCCACCTCGGCACGGCCCGACAGCGGCGTGTGGCCCAGGCACTCCCCGGTTGCGGGGTCGCTGATTGGGAGTGCGTCGGCGGCGGCACTGCGGACCCAGTTGCCGGCAATGAAATTCGGGATGGTCGCGTTACTCGACATGCTGCTGCGCCGCGTCCCGTGGTAACCGGCTATAAGTTGCGCGGCGCGGCAGCGAGGTCGCTAGGGCGTCCCGCGGTCCCCGATCCCGGCGCATACCTTACCGTGGCACGGCTGCGAGGGGTCACCGTGGAACAGCGACTGCTGGGCACTCAGGGGTTCGTGATGTCAGCCCTGGGCCTCGGGTGCATGGGCATGTCGGATTGCTGCAGCCCCACCGACGATCAGGAATCGGTGGCGACCATTCACCGTGCGCTGGAGCTGGGGATCACGTTCCTGGACACGGCCGACGTGTACGGGCCGTTCAGCAACGAGATCCTGGTGGGCCGGGCGATCAAGGGCCGCCGCGATCGCGTGGTGCTGGCCACGAAATTCGGGAACGTGCCGGGCGATCAACGGGTGAGCCGGACCTCGGTCGCAGTCACTTCAGCTCGGGCGGGAGATCGTCATCGGTCACCCGGTTGAATCCCCACGAGGATCGAGGGTCGACCCGCACCATTCTGGTCTGGCTGTGCAGGTTGAGCGCGTCCGCAGGCACCACCCACAGCCGCGCGTTCCACAGCATACCCGCGAGCTCGTACGATTGGAGCTGCTCTTCGGGCAGATCCACCGTGACCTCCAACAGCGCGTCGCCGGGCGGCCCTTCTTCGTCCGCCAGGGGGCGGTTGGCGAGCCACACGCCGGTCACGGTCACATCTTCCCCGGTCTTCGCATCGCGCAGCCCGAAGTCCCACTCCGTGTCCGCGTATCCCTGTTTCAGAACCTGGCGGGCGTCGGCGATGCTAGTTTTATGGTACAGCACGATCGTCATCGGATCTCCGAGGCTTCTACCGGCGGCTCCGCTACCCCGCCTGACGGGGAAGGTACCTACGGGCCGTGGACTCTCAAGGAATGCGGGAACGACGGCGGCCTTGTAGTCTCTGCGCTCTCTGCGGTAAACATGTCACGCACCGTGGCCGTCCAGGATGCCGGTTATGGTGCGTCATTCGCATCGTCAGATTCTTATCCGTTCTCGTAACGGCCGCTCACACGGACGACGTGCAGACGGCGCGACACGGGACCGGGGCGCGCGAGCCGCTACGCGCCAGGCGCTCGGTACCGGACTTGCCCGGCCTTGCGCAGGGCATCCATCGTTTCGTCGACGGTCAGGAGGACTGTCGTTTCGAGCGAGCTGAGCGCACCGCCGCCACTAATCGCCAGCGCAACCGCGGCCATGGACACGTTGTCGGGGGCCTCCCATAGGTTATAGCCGTCGTGTGTGCCGAAGGCGTACCAGAACCCATGGAGCTTCCCACCGACCGACTCGATGTACGACTGAGCGGCCTTTCGACGGTCCTCTGGGTTGCCGATCAGCCTAGCCCAAGTCTCCGGCGTGTAGCTGAACCTCGTGAGATAGAGCGGCATGGTCCCTCCCTCTCGTTCGCCGATTCCGCGCGAGTCGCCGTCAGGCGGCGAAGTATAACCCGCCTGGAAAGCACACGACCAGGCATCCGCTCTAAGCTGCGTGGACAGCTCGCAAGGCTCTGTGCCCGCCCCATTCTCTACCGCCGCACCTGGCGAACCTGGCGGGGCCGCGGCAGGTTAGCGGTATTGCTCGGTTACCACCCGGAGGCCGCATGTCCCGCAGCCATCGTCCCTCCCACGACCGCCGCGCACGCCTCGAGAATCCCCTGACCCGACGCGAGCTGCTGGCCGGCACCGCGGCCGCGCTCGGCGCTGCCGCGCTCCCCGTCGCCCGGGCCGCTGGTACGCCAGCCGTTTCGCGCGCCGTGACGCCCCAGCCGCAGGATTCCACCGCGGTCCAGGGCCGTCCGCCGACCGAGCTGGGTCAGCGATCACCTCACGAGACCATTGAGCGGCGGGTGAACCGCCGGGCTCCGTCCGGCGAGTCGCCTATTCCCGCCAATCCCCGTGGTCTTCCTCCAGAGCGGCGATCCCGTGGTGGCCGGCTTCGCGGAGAGCTTCGCGCGACCCGGACGCAACGCGACGGGAATATCCCTTCTTGCCCTCGACCTGATCGGG
>JACPAP010000181.1 GCA_016180765.1 Gemmatimonadota bacterium | reverse complement strand
GTCTTGCCCACGCCCGGCTCGCCGATCAGCACCGGGTTGTTCTTGGTGCGGCGCGACAGCACCTGCACCACCCGGCGGATCTCCTCGTCCCGGCCGATCACCGGATCCAGCTTGCCTTGCCGGGCCAGCTCGGTGAGGTCGCGCGTGAAGCGCTGCAGGGCCCGGTATTGCTGCTCGGGCTCGACGCTGGTCACGCGATGGCTGCCGCGCACCGCGGCCAGCGCCTGGGCCAGCTCGCCGGCGTCGATCCCACGCTGCGACAGCGCTGCCCGGGCCGAGGTAGCCTTGGTATCTACCAGTGCCACCAGCAGGTGCTCGGTGGAGACGTAGGCGTCCTCCATCTCGCGGGCCAGCTGGTCGGCCCGATCCAGCGCCTGGCTCAGCTCGCGGGACATCGTCGCCGCGCCACCGCCCCCGGATTGTTTGGGCAGGCGCTCGATCTCCCGCTCAGCCTCGGCCTTCAGCTCGGCGACGTTGAGCCCAACCTTCTGGAGCACCGGCACGACGATTCCCTGGTCCTGCTCCAGGAGAGCCAGGAAGAGGTGGGCGTCGTTCACCACCGGGTTGCCGCGCTGGTTGGCCCACGCCTGGGCCTGCTGCAGCGCCTCGGTGGCTTTCAGGGTCAAACGATCAGGGCGGATCATGAAAACGATGTCCCATGTAAGTTAGCGCCAAAAGGACAGGGCGCGCTGGCTAATCCCCAACGCGCCCTCCTCGCGACCCACATTCGAGCCGCCCAATCTACTTGATGATCGTCATCTTCTGCGTCTGTCGCTGCCCGTCCACCTCGAGCTGGTAGACATAGACGCCGGAGGCGGCCTCCCGGTCGGTGCCTGGGTACTTCCCGTCCCAATAGGCCACATAGGTCCCGCTGCCATTCCAGTCCAGCTGCAGGTTCTCCATGAGCTGCCCGGAACCCTGCAGAACCGGGATGGCGACGAGCTGGGCCAGCACGTTGTAAATGCGGAGACTCACCACCGGCCGGTGGCCGCCGTCGAACAGCTGCTGAGACAGCTGAAACGGAATCCAGGTTTCCGGGTTGAACGGATTCGGGTAGTTCCTGCCAAGCGATACACCCGCCGACGCCTGACTTTGTTGCGCGGTCGCGGGCGTAGGTGCCGCCAGCAAGAGCCCGAGCGACAGCAACGCCCAGGCGAGACACTTCATTTCAAGCTCCTATTCAAACAAAGCAGGTACCTGAACCAGACTCCTTGGATGTAAGAACCGATCTTCGCCTCAACGCTCAACCTAGGACCACCTTTTCTCACCGTCAAGCGTCCCAACCTGGTTGATGCGCAGTCGGACCGAGCCGTCGCGCGTCCCCCGCCCTCACGGTGAGCCCGGCCGAATCCATCCACTCCAGAATCGGGATGAGATACTTCCTCGTAAGTCCAAGTATATCACGTACTTCGCTCGGTGTCACCTGGCCCCGAGTCCGGATCGCGCCGAGCACCTTCCGAGCGGCGCCCTCCAGTTGCTGCCGATCATAATATCGGTCGCTCCCCACGCGGATTGCCGTGCCCTCCCTCACAAGGAACTCCGCGATCTCCACCGCCGGGGCCCCTGCTCCCAGAGCCGCCACTTCGACAGCGCTCTGGCCCTGCGGTCCGGCCGCGGCGAGGCCGGCACCGATCGTTTGAGCCAGCTGGACGTACGCGGCAGGCACGCTCGCCCGATGCTCCGCGAGTCGTACCACGCCTCGCTCCTGCACCACGACCTTCTCCGCCTCCAAAGCATCCAGCACCTGCCCCGCGAGTCCCGGATCAGCTACCAGTTTCCGAAACGCTTCGAGCGGCATCCCGGGCCTCAGGGGGTGCTCCCGATGAAACGCGGCCAGACGATCGATCACCAGCGCACGAGCCCCGGCCGTCGCAGTCCCCGGCATCAAACGACCGCCGGCCTGCACGATGCCGTCCTGAGCGACGGTGCCCAGGACGCCCGCCACCGCCTCCGGCGCTAGGCCCAGGCGGACGGTCAGCTCGCCGACCGGGACGCCCTGGGTCCCGGCGAGCGCGACGAAGGCGCGGACCCGTTGCGCGGGATCCCGGGTTGCGCGTTCCCGCGCCCCCGCCGGCCGGCGGGGTCGCGACGCCGGATAGGGATCCACCACCCAGCATCCGCCAACTGTCGTCACCGGTGAGACGGCGCGCAGGACCCCCCGGTCGCCCCACCGGGAGAGGATCGGTGTGTCCAAGCGGAGTCGTGCGGGTTCCTCACGCGCTCCCGGCTCGATCCGTTCACCCGCCGGGACGACGCGGGCCAGCACCTCCGCGGTACCAAGGTGCAGGCGGACCCGGGACCGCTGCGTCAGCGCTCGCGCGTCCGGGAGCAGCGTCACCAGCACGTCCAGCGACGCCGTCTCCCGCCATGCGGCGTGGCTCACCACCACGCTTCCGCGGCTCGCTTGCTCACGGCCCAGGCCCACCAGGGCGAGCGCCGTGCGCCGCCCCGGAGTGGCGCGCTCCTGTGAGCGACCGTGCACCTCGACCGATCGGACCCGGGCGCGCACGCCGCCGGGGTAGAGTGTCACGTCTTCTCCCACCCGGACCGCGCCGCTCCAGACGGTGCCGGTGACCACCGTGCCCGCCCCCGGGAGACTGAACACGCGGTCCACGGGCAGCCGAAAGAGATCGTTGGCCACGCGCTCTCGGGCGCGCCCCGCTGCCCGTTCGAGCGCCGCCCGCAGCTGATCCAGCCCGGCGCCGGTGACCGAAGAGACGGGCACCGGCGGCTCCCAGGTGATGCCTGAGCGCGTCAGCCGCGCATTGACGTCCGTCCGCACCAGGTCGAGCCATTCCGGGTCGGCCAGGTCCGCCTTGGTGAGCGCCACCACACCGGCCTGGACTCCCAGGAAGTCGAGGATCGCCACGTGCTCCACCGTCTGCGGCATGACGCCTTCGTCGGCGGCGATCACCAGCAACGCCGCGTCCACCCCCGTGGCGCCGGCTACCATGTTGCGCACGAAGTCCTCATGGCCGGGGACATCGACCACGCTCGCCTGGAGTCCGTGGCCCAGATCCAGCGGCGCGAACCCCAGGTCGATGGTGATGCCGCGCCGCTTCTCTTCCTCCCAACGATCCGTGTCCACGCCGGTCAGGGCCTTCACCAGCGCGGTCTTGCCATGATCCACGTGTCCGGCGGTGCCGATTACGACGTGCCGTTCCACGCGGCCGTTTCCCAGAATGCCAGCGCTTTGAGTGGATGTCCTTCGGCCAGGTGATGCTCGATGAACCGGGCCAGGAGCCGGCGGTGCGCGGCGGCGTGACGTGAGGTCCAGCCCGCGGGCAGCTCGTCCGAGCCCGCGAGCAGCTGTTCCAGGGCCCGGCGATCGGGTCCTTCCAGCACCGTGGTGGTGCGCTCCCTGGTGCAGCGCGCGCAGAGGAATCCGCCGTCCGGCACGGAGAAGCCCACGGCTCCCTCATCCAGGGCGCGGCCGTCCCGCACGCACGCGCTCACCGTGGGGGCGAACCCCAAGGCCGTGACCATGGCCCACAGCCCCGCGAGCGCGGCGGTGGCGACCCGCTGCGGGGGAACCGTCGCGAGGTGATCGAGCTGGGCGCCCACGAAATCGAAGAGCGCGAGGTGTGGCTCGGACGGCGCGCAGCGCAGCATCAGCTCCGCCAGCGCCGACGCGGCGGCGTAGCGCCCCAGGTCATGGGCCAACGCCGGATGTTGCTCCGCCACGTCGAACGCCGACAACGTCTGGAGCTCAGCGGTGGGCCGGAAATAGAGATGCGCCGTGCCCTGCGACAGGACCTGGAGGCTGGCCCCGAACCGGCTCTTGGGCCGAGAGGCCCCCTTGGCAATGGCGCTCTGCACCCCGTACTCGCGGGTCGCGAGGCGGACGATCTTGGAGGTGTCCGAGTACTTGAAGGCGTGGAGAATAATCGCCGGCGTGGTGACGAGAGGCATGCTTTCAAGATACCAGCCGGCCGTGAGACGTGAGATGTGAGACGTGAGAAGTGTGGCCCTTCGATCATTCCTTCTCACATCTCACGTCTCCCTTCTCACGCTTCAGAACCTCGCCCTCGCTCCGACCCAAACCGTCCGCCTGCGGGCCGGGAAGTTCACGGCCTCCTGGTACGACGCATCCAACAGGTTGTCCACCCGCAGCGTGAGCGTGACCGTCCGACCCACCGCCTCCAGCACATCGCCCTCGGCGGAGAGTCCCACGGTCGAATAGGCGTTCAACCCGACCCGCCGGAAGGGATACTCGCTGTAGTCCAGGTCCCCTCGGCGCCCCACATGCCGGACGGCGAGCGTGGCACGGAGCCGGTCCGACACGCCGTAGCGCGCCTCGGCGGCGACGGTGTGCGCGGGCCGGCGGAGCAAGCTCGAGTCCTGGGCCAGCAGAGCCCCCGGCCCGGTATCGAAACCGCGATCGGTCACCCGGGTGGCGAGATAGGTATACCGCCCCTCGACCAGGAAGCGGGGGAAGGGTGCGGTGCGTACTTCCACTTCCATTCCCTGCGCCGTGGCCCCGGCGATGTTGAAGTAGTTGGGGTCCTCCGGGCCCGGCGGCGCGAAGGTAAAGTCGATCAGGTCGCGGAATCGCTGGCTGAAAAAGGTCGCGGCCACCCTCAGACCGCCGGCCGGCAAGGCTTGCTCGGCGCCGACCTCCCAGCTGGTCGAGTGTTCCGGCTTGAGCGTGGGGTTACCACGCACGAAGCCGGCGGCGAAGTTCTCGTAGAACGTCGGCTCCTTGAAGCCGGTGCCCGCCGTGGCTCGCAGCCGAAGGCCCGCCCACGGCCGGTACACTACCCCGCCCCGATATGTGACGAAGTCGCCAAAGGTCTCACTGTGGTCCCACCGCACGCCGGCGTTCACCGACCAGGAGGCCAGGGGGTCGCCCTGGAGCTGGGCGTACGTCGCGTGATTCAGGCGTTTCACGTCCAAACGGCCCGTCGAGTTGCCGAAGGCGCTCCTCGATTGGTCGAAGCTCCGCTGCGCTTGCCGCTTGACTTGGGCGCCCAGCGTCAGGACTCCGCGTGAGCCGTAGAGATTGGCCCGCCCCTCGGCCCGCCGCCGCTCGACGGTGGCGAGGCTGCTGTAGGCGTAGAACCCCAGCGTGTCGGCGGCGCCGTCGGGCGCATCGTCAATGCCGCCGTCCGCGGTGTGGGCGGCCAGCAGCACCCGGGCTTCGACCCGCGGCAGGAGGAACCGGCCCGCGTCGAACCCCAGGGTGGTCGCGGTGCCGTGCTGGAACTGGTTGGCATCCGCCAGGCGGCCGGCTCCGTCCGTGGGGTAGTGGAACGTGTGGTCGCCGTAGCGCACC
>JACPAP010000180.1 GCA_016180765.1 Gemmatimonadota bacterium | reverse complement strand
AAGTTCGTCCGTGCCTCGCTGGAGCAACTCTCCCCCACCCAGTGCCTGGCCAAGGTGGAGCTGGCGCGGGCGGAGGCGGGCAACTATGTGGGTACGGCCACGGGGGGTTGCCCGGACGTGGAGGGGCTCAAGGCCTCGGCCCAGGCGGCGGTGGACGCGTTGATGCAGGCGGTGGGGGAGGAGCACCTGATCGAGGTGCACGATGTGGAGGTGTTCGACGCGTTCGGCCAGTCGGCGGTGCTGGTGCACCTGGCGGCGCAGCTTCAGGACCGGACCCAGGCGTTGATGGGGTTCTGCGTGGCGGGGGGGGACCCAGCCCGGGCGGCGGCGCTGGCGGTGCTCAATGCCACCAACCGGGTGCTGGACATCGGGTAGCACCGGGACCTGGTCGCTAGCTCTTCGCCGTCGCGCTTGAGCAACCGTCCTCAGGGGTCAACGCACCGCGCTGAGCAGCTCCGCGTTGGTGCCGTAACGCCGCACGAAGTCGAGCAGCAGGTTCATGGCGTCGGCGGACCGCATCTCCACCAGTTGCCGCCGGAGCCGCTGCACGGCTTCCAGGCGCTCGGCGGGAATCAGCAACTCCTCGCGCCGCGTCCCTGAAGCGCTGACATCTATGGCCGGGTAGATCCGCCGGTCCGCCAGCTCCCGGGACAGGCGGATCTCGGAGTTGCCCGTCCCCTTGAACTCCTCGAAGATCAGGTCATCCATCCGCGAGCCGGTCTCGACCAGCGCGGTGGCGATGATGGTGAGGCTTCCTCCCCCGCTCTCCGCGGCGGCGGGGACCTGGCGCGCGGCGCCGAAGAACGCGCGAGGCGCCTGGAGCGCTTCCGCGCCCACGCCCCCCGACAGGGTCCGGCCGCTCCCCCGCTCGACCGTGTTGTGGCCCCGGGCCAGGCGGGTGATCGAATCCAGCACGATGACCAGGTCGCGGCCGGCCGTCACCTCAGCGTGGGCCCGCGCCAGCAGCGCCGCCGCCGCTTCCACGTGCGCCGCCGCCGGACGGTCGAAGCTGGAGGCGATCACCTCGCCCTTCCCCCAGTCCACCATCTCGCTCACCTCCTCGGGCCGCTCGTCCACCAGCAGGATGTAAAGCCGGGCCTGGGGGTGATTCACCACGATGCCTTCGGCGATGGCTTGCAGGAGAATCGTCTTCCCGGCCTTGGAGGGCGCCACGATCAGCGCGCGCTGGCCGAAGCCGAGCGGCGCGACCAGGTCGATCACGCGCCGCGCGATGGCAGTGCGCGGCTCGGTCGTGGCGGCGGTCTCCAGGGTGAGCGGACGGAAGGGGTAGGTGGCGGGCAGCGATGCGAAGTCGGGGCGCTCTCGCCCGGGGGGCTCCCGCCCGCCGGGGCGGCGCTCGCCCTGCTCGCCGCGCTCCCGCCCGTCGCCACGCCGCCCCCGCCCCCGCCGCCGGTGACGCATGGGCGCTTACCCGTCCGTCTTGGTCATAAGGTTGGATGCATGAGGGGGTTCGTCACCACTAACCTACCGCGCCCGGGTGGCACGTTCCAGCTCCGCCCCGGCGCTCAGCGGGGCCAGTCGAAGATCTTGGAGAGCGTGATCTCGCCGATCAGGCGGTCGCCCAGGCGCACCGGAAGGACGTCCGTGTACCGCTCGGGCTGCCTCGCGCCGGCCGCGACCCGCCATACCTCGACCTGCTTGGCGTCCAGGTCCACGATCCAGTACTCCGCGACCCCCTGGCGCTGGTACAGATGGCGCTTCACGGTGCGGTCGCGCCGCGCGGTCGAGGGAGAGATGATCTCGATGACGAGATCGGGCGCGCCTCGGATGCCGTCTTCGGTCACGATGGGCAGGCGATCTTTTACTACGAACAGAATGTCGGGCTGGATCCCTTCCTCGGTATCGAGGAACTCGACGCCCACGGGCGCGGTGAAGACCCGCCCGTGACCCGGATGGACCAGCAGCTGGAGGAGCGCGTCCACCAGATTCATGCTGACCCACTCGTGCGGCGGCTGGGGCGGCGGGCTCACGTAGAGCTCCCCGCCGATCGCCTCGTAACGGTTGCCGTCCTCCGGCATCTCGAGGACGTCCCGCCAGGTGACTCTGGGGGCCGGCATAGGTTCCACATTATACCCCCGGGTTGGGGGGAGCGGCAGTTGGTCCGGCAGAACCTGCGGTCGCGGAATCAACCGAGGATCCAACGCACCAGGTTCACTGGCAACGGGTCGAGCAAGAGTTTCGAGCGATCGCCTGGCTCGACCGGCTCGCGCCGCCAATCGCCCCGGGATCCGACCGCAAGCGGCGGCTGGCCCTGGCCTGCCGGCAGCGGGTGGACTCCCAGCTCAGGCTCCCTGGACGCTCCACTCACCGAGCTCTACTTTGGGAGGCGCGATCGAAATTCCTATGCGGATGCGGTATGCGGATGCCTGACACCTCCCACGAGCGACTGGCGCGCGCGCTGGCCCACCGATACCGCATCGAACGCGAACTGGGCCAGGGCGGAATGGCGACCGTGTACCTCGGCCACGACCTCAAACACGACCGGCCGGTGGCTCTCAAGGTGCTTCGGCCGGAACTCGCGGCGATCCTCGGCGGCGAGCGATTCCTGCAAGAGATCAAGGTCACCGCCAAGCTCCAGCACCCGCACATCCTCACCCTGCACGACTCCGGCGCGGCTGAAGGACTTCTCTTCTATGTTATGCCGTTCGTCGAAGGGGAATCACTCCGCGACCGCCTCACCCGTGAGCGGCAGCTCAGTGTGGACGATGCTGTGCGGATCGCGACTCAGGTAGCCAACGCCCTCGACTACGCCCACCGGCACAGCGTCATCCACCGCGACATCAAGCCCGAGAACGTCCTGTTGGAGGACGGGCAGGCGATGGTTGCGGACTTTGGGATTGCCCTCGCCGTCTACGCCGCCGGAGGCAGGCGTCTGACGGAAACTGGGCTGTCCCTGGGGACGCCGCATTACATGAGTCCCGAGCAGGCCACCGGCGAGCGCGAGCTGGACGCCCGAAGCGATATCTACTCGCTCGGCTCCGTGGTCTATGAGATGTTGGCGGGCGAGCCGCCCCATACGGGGCCGTCGGCCCAAGCCATACTCACCAAGATCATCACCGAGGATCCTAGACCCCTAACGGAAGTGCGACGCACGGTGCCGCCCCACGTCGGCGCCGCGGTGGCGCAGGCCCTCGAGAAGCTGCCAGCCGACCGGTTCGCGACGGCCATGCAGTTCGCGGACGCGCTCGCCGGGCGCGGCGCGCCGAGCTGGAGCACCGCGGCGCCGGGAGCTGCGGCCCCAGCCGCACCGCCGCTTTGGTCCCGCCCAGCTCTCCCTTGGAGCATCGCAGCGGTGGCGATCGTCGCGGCAGCCTCAGCGTGGCTTGCGGCCAGCAGCACCCGTCCCTCGGCTATCATCAGGCTGGCGGTCGAACCCCCGGCAGGATGGTCGGTCGATATCCCAACCGGCCGCAATGTTGCGGTGTCCCCCGACGGAAGGCATGTGGTGTACCGCGCGGCCCGCAGCACGCTAGAAGCCATGCTGTATCTCCGGTCGCTGAACCAGCTCGATTCCCGTGTCATTCCGGGCACGGTCGACGGCCGACAGCCGTTCTTTTCCCCAGACGGCGCCTGGCTCGGGTTCATCGCTGCTGGCAAGCTGCGCAAGGTTCCGCTTGCTGGAGGACCCTCCGCGGCGATCACGGATGCGCCGGACGACGCGCGGGGAGCGACCTGGACCGCTGACCATCGAATCGTATTCAATTCGCGGAGCGGAGCCGGCCTCATGGTCGTCGCGGCTTCCGGGGGGTCACCGCAGGAACTGACCATCCCCGACTCCGCTGCCGGCGAGATCGATCACCGCTGGCCTGCCGCTATTCTCGGTGAGAGGGTGGTCCTATTCACCATCTGGCGTGGCAGCGTGGAAACCGCCGAGCTCGCTGCCGTGTCGCTCAAGACCGGTCAGATTCGGCGGCTCGGGGCGGGCACCTCCCCTCAGTACGCCAACGGTGTGCTGTTCTCTGCGCGCAGTGAAACTGGGCGGGTCGAGGGGGCTGCCCAGGGCGTGATTGCGGCTGCGGAGTTCGACCCGACGGATCTAACGTCAGCCCGGCAACACGTGACGGTGGTGGAGGGCGCGATTGTGAAGACCGGCGGAGCCGCAGAGTACGCCGTCAGCTCTATAGGGACGCTGGCGTACCTGCCTGGCAGTTTTGCTGGCGACCGGTACCTCGCACTGGTGGATCGGCGGGGGAAAGAGCTGCGCCTTGGAGAATCAGGCGACTATCACCCACCTGCAGTATCACCCGATGGCAGTATGGTGGCGTTTATCCACGGTGGCGCGTCTGGCCACGACGTTTGGATGCTCGAAGTGGCCCGCGGGAGGATGATCCGCGTGACTTTTGATGGGACCGCCGAGACCGGAGCCAGGAGCAGGGTCCTGTGGGCGCGCGATGGGCGGTGGGTGGCCTTCGAGACCCTAGCCGGGTTAGTGCTTCGCGCAGCGTCCGACGGCAGTGGGGTCCTGGATACGATCGTGCGGACTCCGTCCGGGAGGCCTTGGACCTGGACCAGTGACGGGACGGGACTCTACGTGACGCGTGACGACGTGGACATCTGGGTGGTGCAACTCGAATCGGGGCATGCCCAGCCCGTGGTCACCACCTCCTTCCCCGAGTCGCATCCCGCCCTCTCACCCGACGGGAACTGGTTGGCCTATGAATCTGCTGAGGCCGGCCGAAGCGAGGTCTATGTCATCGGGGTTGGCGAGCACCGCGGGCGGTGGCGAGTCTCGGCCGAGGGCGGCTCGGCCCCGGCCTGGGCGGCGAGCGGCCGCGAACTCTTCTACCAGGCCGCGAGGGCGCTCGTATCAGTTCCCATTGCCGAGGGGTCCTCATTCCGCGCGGGCGAGCCACGGGTGCTCTTCGCCGACTCCACAACGCAGTCCTATACCGCTCTTCCGGACGGCCGGGGTTTCATCATGGTCCGGGGGGCTTTTGGCGGGATCCCACTCGTGGTAGTCCACAACTTCTCGTCAGAAGCGCGCGAGCGCTTGGCACAGCGGGGCCGCGAGTCGGGCTTGCGCCCGCGCCACGAGGGGCTGGAACTCCGGGTCCGCTTCCCGCCAGAGCGCGATGAAGCGCTCGTAGTGTTCAGCCGCTTTCGCGCGGTCCCCTAGCAGCTCGTAGATTTCGCCCTGCCGCAGATGGGATGGCGCGAGGAAGACCAGGTCCCACGGCGAGTTCTCGCCGAGCGAGCGGTACCAGCGGAGGGCATCGTGGTAGTGCCCCACCTGCCGCAGCAGCTCCGCCCGGACGTACCGGAGCCGGCCCTGCGAGTAGAACGGATCGCTGATGGTCGCCCCGAACCAGATCTCCGGATGCGCTTCGCCCAGCGCACGGAGCGCGTCCGCCGGCCGCTGCTCCGCCGCGAGGATCCGCGCACGGAGGCTCCACGCTAGGGCCGGGGTCAGACCTCGAGCGTCCCGCGCCTCGCCGAGCCGTTCCAGTTCCGCCGCGTACGCCAAGACCGCCGCCGTGTCGCCGAGCTCGGCGCTCAGGAGTCCCAGGAGATGCGCCTGAACCTGAGGCCAGGGCCGATCACGGCCCCACAGCCCGCAGCTCCGACAGCGGCCGGGACGATAATGACCCAACGGCCAGGTCCGCGCGCGCCTGCAGCGCGAACGGCAGGCTCAGCGACTCGAGCGAGTCGAGTTCGGCCCGGGCCGCGCGCCAGCGCCCCTGCGCGAGGTGCAGGTACGCGAGCAGCTCTCGGCCGTTCAGCCGATTGGCCCGGTCGCGCTGCGGCTGCACTAGAAAGCGGGCAATCCGAGAGGCGCCCGCGATGTCGTGCAGGTACACGGCCGCTCTCCAGGCGATGGCGTGTAAGCGCGGAAACGTGGCCGATCGAAGTTCGGGCGCCAGTGCTCGCTCCGCCTCGCGGTCCGGCCGCGCGAGCGCGTCGAGAACCCGCAGCTCCGACAGCGGCCGGGACGATAATGACCCAACGGCCAGGTCCGCGCGCGCCTGCAGCGCGAACGGCAGGCTCAGCGACTCGAGCGAGTCGA
>JACPAP010000128.1 GCA_016180765.1 Gemmatimonadota bacterium | reverse complement strand
ATCCGCGCGCACGCCAACATCGCCACCACCACCTCGGGGATCATCGGCAGGTAGATGGCGACCCGGTCGCCCCGCTTCACGCCCAGGCGGTGCAGGGCGCTGGCGAACCGGTTTACCTCGCGGTACAGCTCCCAGCAGGCGATCGCCCGCCGGTCCCCCGGCTCGCACTCCCACAGGAGCGCGACCTTGTTCCGGCGGGCCGTGCCCACGTGGCGGTCCAGGCAGTTGACCGACGCGTTGAGTTTCCCTCCGATGAACCACTTGGCATGAGGCGGCTTCCACTGGAGGACCCGCCGCCAGGGCTTGAACCACTCGAGCTCGCGGGCCTGTTCCGCCCAGAAGGCGGTCCGGTTCCGGGAGGCGCGCCGGTACACGGCGGCTGAATTCACGTGTGCCTGCTTGCGGAATTCCCCCGGGGGGCGGAACAGCCGGCTTTCCTTTAGAAGGGTGTCTATGCGCTCGGTCATGGTCTCCCAGGGGCGTTGACGAGTCGTGGCATGGCTGATATAGTCTGCGCGGTTTTTGAGCATCTCTCGGCAAGCTCCGGATGGGCTCGCAGGAGAGCGTCAAACCCTAGTCTGTAGAAGGAGCGCGTAACGTATGTCCCGCATCACCGGCAGGGTCAAGTGGTTCAACGACGCGAAGGGGTTCGGCTTCATCGAGCGCGACGGCGGACCGGACGTCTTCGTCCACTACTCTGCCATCCAGGCTGAGGGCTTTCGGTCGTTGAAGGAGAACGACCAGGTGGAGTTCGAGGTCCGTGAGGGCCCGAAGGGTCTCCAGGCAGCCAACGTGACCAAGTTGTAAGCCACTGAAACCTTCAGCCGACCCCGAGGCCCGGTCCGACGCCGGGCCTCGGTGCTTTTCGGGGCCGGAACCGGACGGAGCACGTGGGGCTTGTGGGTCGCAGGGCGGCGGCGTCTCTTAGCTTCCTTCGCATATGGTGGGAAACCAGGGTCAGTCGGTCGTGGAACACCTCCTGGCGGCGCCGGCGCGGCTGGTCCGCCCCGCGAGCGACGACTTCCGGCGCGCGGCGCTGGCGTTGCTGGACGGCTTGCCGCCGGGCCGCGGTCGGCTGGTGCTCGACTTCAGCGCGACGGCGGACGCGGACAGCGTCGGGATGGCGGCGCTGATCGCGATTCGGCGGCGGGCGCGGGAGCGGGGGCAGGCGGTGCGGCTCCGCGGCGTGGCGCCGCCGTTCTGGGAGCTGTTGCGCATGGCCAAACTGGACGGCCAGTTCGAGACCGAGCGGGGGTGAACCCAACGTGCCAGATACCGGTGTCCGGCGTCGGGTCTTGTTCGTCGAGGACGAAATCCCGCTCCAGAGCGCGTATCGTCGCTCCTTCGAGCGGCACTACGAGCTGGCCTTTGCCGGCACCGGCGCCGAAGCCCTGGAGCGGTTCGAGTCGTTCGGCCCGGACGTGGTGGTGATGGACCTGCATCTCCCGGACACCGATGGCATCGAGGTCCTGCGCCGGATGCGCGACGCCAAACCGGTGCTCCCCATCGTGATCACCAGTGGGTACGCCAGCCTGCTGCCGGTGGTCGAGGTTCTGGGCATCCCGCACCACGGCTACCTGGTCAAGCCCTTCGAGCTGGACGCCCTGCGGACCTGCATCGATGCCGCCCGCTGAGCCGGTGCTCGCGGCGCGGGAGGTCACCCGACGGTTCGGGCACCGGCGCGTGCTGAGCGGCGTGAGCCTCGAGCTGCACCCGGGGGACGCGCTCCTCTTGGTGGGGCCGAACGGGGCGGGCAAGACCACGCTGCTGCGGGTCCTGGCCGGGCTGTTACGGGCCAGCGCGGGCCGGATCGAACGCCGCGGCTGCGTGGGGATGGTCGCGCACGCCTCGATGCTGTACGACGCGCTGACGGCCCGGGAGAACCTCCGGTTTTTCGCCCGCCTGCACGGCGGCGCCTCGCGCGGTCGGGTGGACCCGCTGCTGGAGCGGATGGGGCTCTCGGCGTGGGCGGACGAGCGGGTGGGAGCCTTTAGCCGCGGCATGACCCAGCGGCTGGCGATCGCGCGGGCCCTGCTCCCGGACCCCGACATCCTGCTGCTGGACGAGCCGCTCACCGGTCTGGACGACGCCTCTGCCGAGCAGGTGCTCGCCGTGCTGGGCGAGCTTCGCGCGCGGGGTCGGGCGCTGGTGATCGCGTCCCACCAGCTGGCGGAGCTGATGGGCGTGGTGACCGCGGTCGGCTTCTTGAGCCTGGGCGAGCTCAAGGCGGTCGAGTCCACGGCGGGGCGCGACGTCGCCGCCATCACCGCCCGCTATCGCGAGGTCACCGGCCGTGCGTGACGCGCTGCGGGCGGCGTTGGCCATCGCGGGCAAGGACCTGGCCATCGAGTGGCGGACCAAGACGGCGTTGGTATCCTCGGTGACGTTCGCGGTCCTGGTACTGGCGGTGCTCTACTTCGCGCGCGACCCCACCGCCGTGGGCGCCGTGGACGTGGCGCCGGGCGCGCTGTGGGTCACGTTCACCTTCGCCGCGATGATCGGGCTCAATCGCGCCTTCTTGCTGGAGCGCGAGAACCGGGCGATGGACGGAATCCGCCTGGCGCCGGTCTCCCCGCAGGCGGTGTTTTTCGGGAAGCTGGCGGCGAACCTGGTATTCGTGGGCACGGTGGAGCTGGTGAGCCTGCCGCTGTTCATCCTGTTTTACGACGTGCCCATGGTCCGCGGCTTGCCCGCGCTGGCGGGAATCACGGCCATGGCGACCCTGGCGTTCGTGGCGGTGGGCACGCTGCTGAGCTCGATGGTGGTCCGCACCCGCTTCGCGGAACTGATGCTGCCGCTCTTGCTCTTGCCGTTTCTGGTTCCGCCGGTGGTGGGCGCGGTCCAGGCCACCGCCCGCATTCTCGCCGACCGTCCCTTGAGTGAGGTTCAGGGCTGGCTTAAGTTGCTGGCCGCGTTCGACATCGTGTTCGTGACCATCTCTACGTTCCTGTTCGAGGCGACCCTGGAAGAATGATTCGCGAGAAGGCGGAGGCGCTGGCACGCAGGGGATCGCTGCTCACGGCCGTGGCGTTGCTGGCGCTGGCCGGGGTTTACCTCCGCGCGCTGATGTTCACGCCCATCGAGCGCTTCCAGGGGCCGGCGCAGAAAATCTTCTACGTCCACGCGCCGGCCGCGTGGTCGGGGTTGCTCGCGTTTGCGGTGACCGGCCTGCTGAGTGTGCTGTATCTCTGGCTCCGGGACCGCAAGGTGGACCTGGTGGCCGCCGCCTCCGCGGAGGTGGGTTTGGCGTTTTCCGTCATCATGCTCACCACCGGTCCGATCTGGGCCAAGCCCATCTGGGGGACCTGGTGGACCTGGGACGCGCGGCTCACGTCCACGCTGTTCATTTTCTTGCTGTTCGTCGGGTATCAGGTGTTGCGCGGGGCGATCACCGACCACGAAACCCGGGCCCGCTACAGTGCGGTGATCGGCATCCTGGGCCTGGTGCTGGTCCCCTTCATCCACATGACGGTGTACCTGTTCCGCACCCTGCATCCGGACCCGGTGGTGATGAAACCGGGCTCGCCGTCGCTGCCAGGCGAGATGCTGGTGACGCTGCTCACCTCGTTCGGCGTGTTCACCTTGCTGTACCTGGGATTCCTGGCGCAGCGCTACGCGCTGGCGGTGCTGCGCGACCTCAAGGACGAAGAGGCGAGCCGTGCAGTATCCTGACAACGGCGGCTACCTGATCGCGGCCTACGTGGTGGCCGCGGTCGTGGTGCTGGTGTACGCCGTGTCGCTGTTCGTGCGGCTGCGCAAGGTGTCGCGATAAGACCGTCCTATTCGTCGGTCCAGCGCGTCCCGGTCTCCCGCTCCCACATCTCCTGCGCTTGCTGCGCCGCCGCGATGTCTCCCGCGATCCGGAGGACTTTGGCGTTCGCCCGCAACGCGTCCGGCCCTCCGCCGGCGGCGTACGCGCGGGCGTAGCGCGCTCCGGCGGTGGCGTAGTCGCTTTTTCTGGCGTAGAGCTCGCCGGCGGCCATGGCGGCGTCGGATCGCTCCTCGATGGCCAGCGCCCGTTCGAACGCCACGATCGCGTCGTCCGGCCGGAACGCACCGTTGTACGCCTCGCCCAGCAGCACCCAGGCATCGGCCGAGCGATCGAACCGTCGGGTGATGCGCCGCGCGATCTCCAGCGCGCCGAGTCGGTCGTCCGCGCGGCGACGGGCGGCGACCAGATCGCGATGCACGAACGAGAACCCCGGCGCCAGCCCCGCCGCCCGGCGCAGCCAGCGCTCCGCGGCCTGACGATCCCGCAGGGCCAGCCGCGCCGCGTACCGGGCCGCCCAGCCGGCGGCGCGGGTGCGCGCGCCGTGCCACAACCTGACGACGGCGTTCATCGGCGTTGATAATGCCTGGGGCTGCGGGCATATTGCAACGGCCGTCGAACCCTCAGACCTCACCCGGGTGTTTTTCCCTGACGCACCATGACGACATCGGCGACGCTCCGGATCGGCACCCGCGGCAGCGACCTGGCGCGCTGGCAGGCGATGCGGGTGCAGGCCCTGCTCGCCGCGCGGGGCGTCTCGGCGGAGCCAGTCACCATCCGCACGTCCGGCGATGAGGGGAGCCGCGTGCGTCCCGCGCCGGGGACCACGGGCAAGGGACTGTTCACCAAGGAGATCGAGGACGCGCTGCTCGAGGGGCGCGTGGACCTCGCGGTGCACTCGCTCAAGGATCTCGGGGCCGAGTTGCCGGCGGGCCTCACGATCGCCGCCTATCCCGAGCGGGAGGACCCGCGCGACGCGCTGGTGAGTACCAAGGGCGGCGCGGTGAGCGATTTGCCGCGCGGCGCGCGCGTGGGGACGTCGAGCCTGCGGCGGCGAGCGGCGCTGCTGGCGGCGCGGTCCGATCTGGTGGTCGTCGCGCTGCGGGGCAACGTGCCGACACGGGTGAAGCAGGTCGGCCGCGGCGGTCTGGACGCGGCGGTGCTGGCGCTGGCGGGGCTCAAGCGGCTGGGCCTGGCGGAGCGCGCCGTGCCGCTGTCGTTGGACTGGTTCCCGCCCGCGCCGGGCCAGGGCGCCCTGGCGCTCGAGGCGCGAGCCGATGATCCGGCCGTGCTGGAGCTGCTGGGCCCACTGGACCAACCTGCCGTGCGCTGCGCCGTCGAGGCGGAGCGCACTGCGCTGGCGGAGCTGGAAGGGGGGTGCCAGGCGGCGATTGGCGGGTTCTGCGAATACGGCCGCGACGGACTGGTGCTGAACGTGCGAGTGTTCAGTCCGGACGGGACCAAGCATCTCTCCGCCCGGGGGCCGGTGGACCCCGGTGACCCGGCGAAGTCGGGACGGATGGTAGCTCGAGATCTCCTGCTTCAGGGCGCGCGGGATCTCATCCGCGCCGCCGACGCGTTCGCCGCCGAGCACGGCATGGGGAGGGAAGAGGCATGACCGGGTTTCCCACGCTTCGCATGCGCCGGCTCCGGCGCACGCCTGGGCTGCGCCGCCTGGTGGCCGAGGCGCGCCTGGACCACTCCCAGCTGATCTGGCCGCTGTTCTTCAAGTCGGAAGGCAACGCGACGCCGGTGAGCGCCATGCCCGGCGTGATGCAGCATCCCGTCAAGGACGCGGGCAACCTCGCGCGACGGGCGGCCGATCTGGGATTAGGGGGCGTGTTGCTGTTCGGGCTGCCGGCCGGCAAAGACGAGAAGGGGAGCGGGGCGTATCACGAGAAAGGCGTCATCCAGGAAACCGTGCGGGCCATGAAGCGCGCGGCCACGGACCTGGTGGTGATCACGGACGTGTGTCTCTGCGAGTATACCTCGCATGGCCACTGCGGCATCGTGCGCAACGGCACGGTGGACAACGACGCCACGCTCGAGCTGCTGGCGCGTACGGCGGTGTCGCAGGCGGCGGCCGGGGCGGACGTGGTGGCGCCGAGCGACATGATGGACGGGCGCGTGGGGGCGATCCGCCGGGCGTTGGACCAGAAGGGCTTCCCGGACACGGTGATTCTGTCGTACGCGGCCAAATACGCGTCGGCGTTTTACGGGCCGTTCCGGGTCGCCGCCGAGAGCGCGCCGCAGTTCGGCGATCGGCGCGGGTACCAGATGGATCCGGCCAACGGGGACGAGGCGATGAAGGAGATCGCGCTGGACCTGGGCGAGGGCGCCGATCTGGTGATGGTGAAGCCGGCGCTCCCGTGTCTGGACATCATCCGGCGGGCCAAGGAGCGCTTCGGCGGCCCGATCGCGGCGTATCAGGTGAGCGGCGAGTACACCATGATCAAGCTGGCGGCCCAGGCCGGCGCGCTGGACGGCGACCGCGCGATGCGCGAGGCGTTGCTGGCGATTCGGCGCGCCGGGGCGGACATCATCATGACCTACGCCGCCCCCGACCTGAAACTCGAGACCTAGGGCTTGGCCGGCCGATCCTCCGGCGTCGCCAGGATCCAGCCCCACACCAGCGCCGCGACTGCCGCGCCCAACAACGGGCCCGCCCAGTACGCCGCATGTGCGTGCCAGTCGTTGGACCCGACCGCCGGCCCAAAGGCGCGCGCGGGGTTCATCGCGGCGCCGGTGAGGGGGCCCGCCGCGAGGATGTCGAACACCAGCACCAGCCCGATCCCGAATCCCCCCACCTTGGGCGCCTGCGGTGAGACCGCGGTCCCGAACACCGCACTGACCAGGAACAGGGTCAAGATCGCTTCGATCACCACGGCCTGCGGAAAGCTGATATAAGGAGAGATCCGCGGCAGGCCCCAGCTGGTGGCGTCGCCGGCCCCCACCGGGAAGAGCGCCCTGAGAAGCAACGCGCCCGCCACGGCGCCGGCCAGCTGGGCCACGACGTAGAGCCCCGCCCGGCGCGCGTCGATCTTCCGCGCCAGCCACAACCCGAAGGTCACCGCGGGATTCACATGCCCGCCTGAGATGGGCATGGTGATGGTGACCATCACCGCCAGCACCACGCCGTGCGCCAGCGCGACGCCGACCAATCCCACTTCGCCGCCGGTCATGGCGTCCACGATCACCGACCCGGCACCGATGAATACCAGCGCGAAGGTCGCCAAGAACTCCGCTACCAGCTGCCTGAGCGTCGCGGTCATCTCTCTGCGCTCTCTTCGTTCATCTCTGCGCCCTCTGCGGTGATCGGTTGCTCGCGGACTCCAGATCAGGGCCGTTTCATCACCAGGCAGGCATTCACGCCCCCGAACCCAAACGAGTTGGACAGCACGAACTCCGGCGCGCCGTCCAGACCGCCGTTGGCCAGGTAATCGAGATCACAGGCCGGGTCCGGCTCCGACAGGTTGATCGTCGGCGGCAGCCAGTTGCGCTTGAGCCCGAGCGCGCAAATCGCCGCTTCGATGGCCCCACTCGCGCCCAGCGCGTGCCCGTAGTAACCCTTGGTGCCACTGATCGCAAGGCGGAGCGCGTGGCCGCCAAAGACCTGCTTGATGGCCCTGGTCTCCGTGGGATCGTTGAGCGGCGTGGACGATCCGTGCGCGTTGACGTATCCGATCTCCTCGCGGCGCAGGTGCGCGTCGTCCAGCGCCAGCTGCATCGCTCGCGCCGCCTGTCGTCCGTCAGGGCGCGGCGCCGTCATGTGGTGCGCGTCGTTGGTGAGCGCGTAGCCCAGCACCTCCCCGTAGATGGGCCCGCCGCGCGCCTCGGCGCGCGAGCGCTCCTCCAGCACGACTACGGCCGCGCCTTCACCCATGACGAACCCGTCGCGCGCCCGGTCGAACGGCCGGGACGCCGTGGCGGGGTCATCGTTGCGCGTGGACATGGCCCGGATGATCGCGAACGCGCCGAAGCACAGCGGCGACAGCGGCGCCTCCGCGCCCCCCGCCAGCATCACATCGGCCCTGCCGTCTCGGATCGCGTGAAACGCCTCGCCGATGGCGATGGTGCCGGAGGCGCACGACATGGCGTTGGTCGAGTTGGGACCGGAGAGGCCGAACTCGATGGCGATGTTGCAGGACGCCGCCCCGCCGAACACCGCCAGCGCCAGGGCCGGATCCACGCCCCGGATGCCCTCGCGACGAAACACCTCGGCCTGCGACTCGGCGAACGACACACCGCCCAGGGCCGATCCCATCATCGCGCCGATGCGGTCCCTGTCCTCGCGCTCGGGCGCCAGCTCGGCGTCGCGCAGCGCCAGGCGCGCCGCCGCCACCGCCAGCTGGGAGAACCGGTCCAACCGCCGCGCCCGCTTCTTCTCCATGTGGTCCTGGGGCTGGAAGTCCTCGATCTCGGCCGCGACCCGGCTGCTGAACGGTTCCGGATCGAACCGGGTCACCTGCCGCACCGCCGAGCGGCGGGCACGGAGCCCGTCCCACAAGCCCTCGACGCCGGTGCCGATGGGCGTGACGCACCCCACGCCGGTGATGACCACCGACCTCCCGGTGATTAGCACTTACCTTGCGCCCCCTCCGCGCGCCGCTTGACGCCCGCGAGCGTCCGCGAGGCGATGCCGTGAATGAACACCGGCCCAATCACCCACGCGGCCGCGAGCCGCCCGATCAGCGGCCAGCTTGGACCCCGCCACTCATGCACGATGGTCACCGCCACGCCATCCCGCTCTAAGTGGAACTGCCACTCCACGTCCATCCCCCTGGTGATACCCTGCACGTGCCGGTAGCGCACCGCCTGGTGGGGGACCACCTCCATCTCCGACACCCACCGGGTGGGATACCGCACCACCCCGAAGGGGCGCCACGCGGCCATCTCGACCGTTGCGCGTTCGGCGCTGCGATCCAGGACACGCACCCATCGGTAGTGGGACAGAAACGACGGCCAGCGTTCGACCTCCGCCGCCACCGCGAACACCCGCTCGAGCGGGGCCCGGATCGTGATGCGATCAACGGTCCGCACGCCCCACCTCCGCCGCCCTCCACACCGCCACCAGCCGATAGCCCGGACGGCGGAACACGGCACCCGTGACTCCCGCCTCGCGCAACAACTGCGCCAGCTCGTGGCGCGTGAACCCGCGGCGGACCGACGTCACGCCATCCCGGCGCGTGATGGGATGCAGACGCAGGGGATACGACGCCAGCCAGATGCCCAATGCCGCCATCGGGTGCCGCCGGAGGTCGGCCACGATCACGCCCAGCCGGGCCACGCGATCCAGCTCGACGAGGAGCGACACGGCGGAGCCACGCTCCAGGTGGTGCAGCAGCTGGCTGGCGAGCACGACGTCCACCGAATGATCGGCCAGCGGGAGCTGGCCGCCATCGCCCACGGCGGTGGTCAGTCCCGTCCGCCGGCATAGCCGTGCCGCAACTGGGTGCCGCTCGATGATCAGGGGCGCGAGCGCCACGCCGCGCTTGGCCGCCCGGCCCGCGAGGTATCGCGCGAGGTCGCCACTTCCCGCTCCCACGTCCAGCAACGTGAGCCGAGCGTCCGGGGTCGCCCCTTCGAGCAGCCGGTCGAAACCGAACCCGGCGGCCGCGCGGCCCCCCAGCAACGCGTTCACCCGGGCGATGTCCTTGAGCATGGCTTCCACCAACGCCGGGTGTGCGCCGGGTGCGTCTAACGCTTCGCGCCCGAGGGGCGAGACGGCCAGCCCCGTTCCAACCCGAGCTGGCCCTCCCACTGGAGAGTTGGCCGCATGCGGGTGGGACGGGGCCAGGGTCACCGCGAGTCCCCGGTGGTCGTGTACTGGCTGCGGAAGTACACCAGCGGCGGTCGCTCGAACGTCTCGCCTCCGGTGACCAGCCCAAAGAAGACCGTGTGATCGCCGGCCTCGTGCCGGTCCCAGCGGTCGCAGAAGACGTGCGCCACGACGCCATCTAGCAGAGGGAGCCCGTGGGGGCCCGCGTGATGTGCGACGCCGGCAAAATGCTCTCTCCCTGTGGCGGCGAATTGGCGGGACAGGTGCTCCTGGTCCGCGGCCAGCACGTTGACCGCGAATCGCGCCGCCGCGCTCATGGCTTTGTGAAACTCGGCCTGCAAGCCCACGCAGACCAGGAGCAGCGGTGGGTCGAGTGAGACGGACGCGAGCGCGCTGGCCGTCATACCCGCCGGGCGCCCGCTGGGATCGAGCGCCGTGACCACCGTGACGCCGGTGGCGAACCGGCCGAGGAGTTGCCGGAACTGTGTGGGATCGGCGGGCGGCGTCATGTGTCAGTTGACCAGGCGCCAAACATAGGACGGCCGGAACACCCGCGATGGTGGCGCCGCGTGTGCCGTGACGCTCACCAGCAGATCGGCCAGTTCGGGCCGGCGCGCCAATCGGGCCGCGACGTGTCTCAGCGCCCCGGGCCGGGAGATCACCCAGCTCACGATGCGCTCCAGGGTCCACTTCGCGGCGAAGGCCTCCCGCCGCATGCGGTCATACCACGCCAGGTGCCGCGCACCCAGCCGATCGCGGCCGAGCGCCACCGCGGCGCACGCCGCGGCCAGCTCGGCACCTTGGAGCGCGGCGTACACGCCTTCGCCCGTGAACGGATCGTAGAAGTCCGCCGCGTCTCCTACCAGCAGCGCGCGCTCCGCGCTGGCCCGCCGCGTGGTGCGTCCGAAGGGCCCCACGGCGCGCACCGGTGAGATGGTCTCGACGTCGTCCAACCGCCCACGCAGACTGGGGAATTGCGCCAGCTGCTCCTGGAACGCCGCGGACACGGGGGCCCGGATACCATCCCTCGCGAGGTCCACCACCACCGCCACGTTGGTGATGCCGTCGCCCAGCGGTGCCAACCCCGCGTAACCCGCCGCGCCGACGTGCATCTCGCCCACGTCCCCCATACCGGCGACTCCTAGGGCGTGAGCCACCAACGCCGCCCGCGTGGGGCCGCTGCGACGGGCCAGGCCGAGCTGGTGGGCCACCCGGGAGTTGAGTCCGTCGGCGCCGATCACCACCCGCGCCCGGAGGCCAATGCTGCTGTCGCCGGAGCGCACCCGCACCCACACGCCGCCCTGCGCCGGAGCCAGCGATTCGAACGTGACGCCTTGCAGGAGCTGCGCGCCGGCGCGCTGGGCGGCGGCCGCGATATGGAGGTCGAGTCGCTCCCGCGGCACACCCAGCCCCCAGCCCCGGAGGAACCGGCCGGTAAAGCCGCCTCCGTCGGGCCCCACGACCCGCATGCCCCTGAGCCGCGCCGGGCCTTCCTCCAGTATGGGTCGCAGCGCGCCCAGCCGGTGCAGGGCTTCCACGGCTCCGGGGCTCACATACTCGGCGCACGGTTTGGGGCGGGGAAACCGGGCACGATCCAGCAGCAGCACGTCGAAGCCGGCTTGCGCGAGGCGGGCTGCGGTGGCGCTCCCTGCGGGCCCCGCGCCGATCACTACGGCATCGTAGGTCGGCGGGCAGGGCGCCGTCACGCACCAACCACCTGGGTCAGGGCGACCGAAGCGAGAGCGCCAACCGACGTGGCTGCCAGGTTGACGCCGTCATTGTCGAGCCGCCCGTCGCCTTCGAGCGTCGCGCCGAGAACCGAGTCCACCATCATCCCGAACACACCCACCAGGGTCCCCAGCGCCGCGATCCGAAGAGGCACGCCGAGCCAGAGGCCGAGGCCCGCCAGGAGGGTGGCGCCCAGCACGCCGGCGCCGGTGCCCAGGGGAGTGACGCCACCCGACGTCCCGGCTGGAACCGGGCGGGCGGTGGTGATCAGCCTCGGGGGGCGAGCGGCGTGAGCACCGATCTCGGTGGCCCAGGTGTCCGCTTGTGCGGTCGCCAGCGAGCCCAGCAGCACGGCCCATCCGAGGTCGGGCCTCCAGGGAACCACGAGCGCCCCGGCGGCGGCCCAACCGCCGTTCGCGAGCACCTGACGGGCGTTGCGCAGCGGCGGCAGAAGCGGCGGAGGCGGCAGAGGAGCCTCGGCCTCGTTCCTTCGATTGCCCTGCCGCTTCTGCCGCTTCTCCCGCCTCTGCCGCTCATTCCACTCCGTGAGGAGGCTTCCCGACACGAAGAAGAGCGCCAGCAGCGCGACGCCGCTGGCGCCGGCGCCCCAGAACACCAGAGCGCCGACTATCACCGCGGCCACGGCCCCGTCCGCCGTCAGCCAGCGGAGGGTCACGCCTCCTCCGGCCCGAACAACTCTCGCAGGATGCGCTGCTTGACCTCCGGCCCCGCGCCGCGGCCCCGGGCCCGTGCCTCCAGGAACCGCAGGAAAGCCCGTTCGAAGTCGAAGTGCCGGAAGCATCCGGCGCAGCTCCGGAGGTGGTGCTCCACCTCCGCGCGGACCTCGGGCGTGAGCTCCTGGTCCAGGTATTCGTAGAGGCGCTCGACCGCCTCCCGGCAATCAATGGAGCGAGGGGCGGCGCTCATGAGGCCCTCCGTTTCACGTACCCCATCTCTACGGCGTAGTCGTACAGGCGCTGCTGGAGCGCGTGGCGGGCGCGGAACAGCCGCGACTTCACCGTCCCGATGGGCACCTCGAGCAGCCTGGCGACTTCGGCGTAGGGGAATCCTTCGACGTCGCTCAACCACACGACCTCCCGAAACTCCTCCGGCAGCGCCCCAATGGCCCGGAGCACTTCGTCGTCCACGATGTTGGCGAAGAACCGTCCCTCCGGGTCCACCTCCTGGACCTCCCGGAACACGTGGTACGGCTCCAGGCCTGCGAGGTCCACGGTCTCGCCCTGATGCTGCCGGCGCCGGTATTCGTTGATGAAGGTGTTTCGCAGGATGGTGAGCAGCCAGGCGCGGGCGTTGGAGCCGCGCTCGAACTGATGCCAGGCGCGAAGGGCCTTCAACATGGTCTCCTGCGTCAAGTCCTCTGCCTGCGTCGGATCCCCCGCGAGCGTGTGGGCGTACCGGTACACCGCGTCCAGGTGGGGCAACGCCTCGGCCTCGAACTGGCGGCGGCGCTCCTCGGTGGTCGGCGTCACGGCCGCGACCTCGGGACAGGCATGTGCACGGTGGTGGAGGAGCTTTACAATCGCTTCGCGTCCCGTGCTAGGCAATGGTCCCCTGGAAGGGAGGGCGCTTCCGTGCTACCTTGCGCCCCTTCCTCCGCCATGCCGCTCACGCACCGGGTGACCACCGGCATCCCGTTCCGCGCGCACGCCATCATCCCGCTGGCGCTGTTCGAGGCCGTCCGCGCGCTCGATCTTCCAACCGACGACGGGCTCGAAGAGTTCCATGACGAGCTGGTGGTGAAGCGGCTGGGCATGAACCGCACCGTGGTGGCCCAGATCCAGCGGTACGGCGGGCTGGCGCGGGCGGACAAGCGGGTGGACGGGGAGGAGGTCACCGCGCTGCTGCGGCTGGTGGGCCGTCGCGCCGACGCCGGCCTGGTCTACGCGGAGGCCGGCCGTCGGGCGGCGCGCCTGGCGGCGGCCCGCGTGCCGGGCACGCTCCGCCTGCTGCGTCACCTGCTGCCCCCCGGTTTCGGGAGGTTCTTGGCGCGCCGCGCGGCCGCGGATGTGTTTGGGGTGGTGTTGCGTCGCGACGGCGCGACCCTCGCCGCTAGTATGGACGACTCCATCGCCGTTCGGGCCACGCCCGGCGGCGCGGCGTGTGGGTTCTTCGGCTCCGCCGTGGCGGAGCTGTTGCGTATCTTCACCCCGTTCGACGGTGCCCTACTGCACGACACCTGTCGCGGTCGCGGCGACGGGGCGTGCCACTGGCGGGCGGGCCCGCCGGAGGAGGAGTGACCATGGCCGCCTTGCGGCTCGATCTCCAGGAACTGCGCGCCGCGCTGAGGGCGTCCGGGCTCGACGCGTGGCTGCTGTATGATTTCAAGGGCTCCAACCCCGTCGCGCGGCGGGTCGCGGGGATCGGCGGATTCATCACCCGCCGAGTGTTCGTCTGGCTCCCCGCGACCGGCGGCCCCGTGGCGCTGGTGCACCGGATCGAACGGCACGTGCTGCCGGAGTTCCCGGGCGAGGTGCGGGCCTACGCCAGCTGGCGCGAGCTGCAGCAGCAGCTCGCCTTGCTGCTTCGCGGTCGCCGGGTGGCGATGGAGATCTCGCCGGACGGCGACGTGCCGTATCTGGATCGGGTGCCCTCCGGCGCGGCCAAGCTGCTGGAGCGCCTCGGGGCCACCATCGTGAGCTCGGCCCCGCTCATCAGCCGGTTCGCCGCCGGCTGGTCCGCCCAGGACCAGGCCGAGCACCAAAAGGCGGCCGAGCTGCTGGCGCGGATCGCGCGCGCGACCGTGGCGGACGTCGTGCGGCAGGCCGGGTCCGCGCGCGAGGCGCAGGTGCAGGCTCGGGTGCGCCAGCGCATGGAATCCGCCGGGCTCCTGGTGCCGGACCCGCCCATCGTGGCCTTCGCCGCCAACGCCGCCAATCCCCATTACGAGCCGCGCGAGGGCGCCGATGCGGTATTACGCGCCGGAGAGGTGGTGCTGCTCGACCTCTGGGCCCGGACCCAGCCGGACACGGTGTTCGCGGATCAAACCTGGATGGGATTCGCCGGCGGGAGCGTCCCGGACGAGGTGGGGCGCGTGTGGGCGGCCGTGCGGGACGCCCGGGATGCCGTGCTCGACAAACTCCGCGCCCAGTGGCGTCCCGGCGGCGGGATGACCGGCGCCGCGCTGGACGACGCCTCCCGCGGCCTCATCACGGAGCGGGGGTACGGGGAGTTCTTCACCCACCGCACCGGCCACTCGATCGACGCGGACCTCCACGGTTCCGGCCCCAACATCGACAACTTCGAGACCAACGACTCGCGCGAGCTGCTGCCGGGTGTGGGCTTCTCGGTAGAGCCTGGTGTCTACCTTGAAGGACGGTTCGGCGTGCGCAGCGAGGTGAACGTGTTCCTGACCGATGCGGGGCCGGTGGTGACGCCCGGGGAAATCCAACGGGAGTTGATCCTGCCCAAGTAGCGCGGGCAGGGACCGGGACACGGAGCAGCTGAGGTCCGAGTGGGTCTCTGAGCGCGCGTCAGTGAAGCGCGCGCCATGTGAACCGTCGTCGTCTGCGGCGCGCGCGGAACTGCAGCGCGCGAAGAGACCTAGTCGGACCGAAGCGCTCCGTGTGGGTAAGCCGGCCCTGCTTCGTTGAGCAGCGCCAGAGCCGCCTGCTGGTAGAGCTCCACGGCCTCCTCCAGCTCCCGCTTCGCCACCCGCTCGTGATCCGTGTGCGCCACCGTGATGGAGCCGGGGCCCATGAGGAACCGCTCGCCCCACGCTTCCAGCCACGGGACATCGGTCCCGAAGCGCACCAGCGTGGGCTCGAACCCGGGGAGCACGCGCAGCCGGACCGGCGGCGCGTCGTGGGCCACCACGACCTCCACGCGTTCCCCGGCCGCCGTCCGAACGGCGGCCAGCAGCTCGCCGTTGGCCCCCACGGTGCGGAACAACAGCTCGGCCCGGCACGCATCCGGGATCACGTTCGGCCTGGTGCCGCCCGCGATGGTACCGATGTTGAGTGTGCAGCCCCCCAGCTCCGGGTCGTCGGGCAAGGGCAGGCGGCGGACCCGTTCCAGGGCGTCCAGGACGGGCTCGATGGCCGACTCACCTTCCTCGGGATAGGCCGAATGAGCCGCGCGGCCGCGGGCGCGGAGCTCCAGGCGGAGCATGCCCTTGTGCCCCCGCGCCATCCGGTTGTCGGTCGGCTCGCCATTGATGAGATAGCGGCCCTTGGGCTCCAGGGTTGCCGCGGCCCGCGCTCCGTCCGCGGTTAACTCTTCGCCCACCACGAACAGCAGGGCCACGCGCCGTTCCCCATGCGCAGCGAGACGCTCCGCCGCGGCCACCTGCGCCGCGATGATGCCCTTGGCGTCGGCGCTGCCGCGGCCGTAGAGGTAGGTGTCGTCCTCTCGCACGGGCAACGAAGGGGGCACGGTATCCATATGGGTCGAGAGCACGACGACAGGCGGCTCCGTGGTGGCAAAGACATTGAACCGGCCCGGGGTCACCTGCTGGCGTTGTACGTCGTAGCCCTTGGCCTCGAGGTGCCGCGCGAGAAACTCACCGACCGCGCCCTCCTCCCCGGTGGGTGACTCGATGCGCACCAGCTCCCGCGCCAGCTCGACCGGGTCGCCGGGCATCAGGCGTCCCGCGGCCACACCCGGCCCGCGGCCCACGGCAAGGCGCGGGCGCCGAGCCAGACGACGGCCACCCAGACCGCGGTCCCGCAGGCGGCGTGCAGCGCGCGCCATTCCGCCGGGAGGAACCGCAGCACCATGACGGCGGCGACCAGGACCTGCAGCAACGCCGCGGCCAGCGCGATCCCGGCGAGCCGCTGGGCCACCGGGCTTTCGCCTCGCTTCCGGAAGCGCACGGCCAGCCCGATCAAGTGAAGCACCAGCGCGTACGCCGCGAGGCGGTGGACCCACTGGATCTCGGCCAGTCCGCTTTCGACCGATGGCCACAGTCGCCCGCTGCAGAGCGGGAATCCCTGGCACGCGAACCCGGCGTGGGTACTGGCGGTGAAGCCCCCGAGCAGCAGCGTCCCTGCCGCCAGGAGCAGCGCCGCCGCCGTCCCGCGCCGGGCGGCCGCCGACGGTGGAGGGCCGGATGGGAAGCCGGCTCGCACTCCGGTGACGAGCAACGCCGCGAGCAGCGCCAAAGCCGTGGCGAAGTGTGCCGTCACCACCGTGGCGTGCAGCTCCCGCCAGACGGCCAGGGCTCCCAGTAACGCCTGAGGGATGACGAGCAAGCCGGCCGCGAGCAGGGCGGGTCGCAGCGGGCCGCCCTGGCCGGCAACGCCCAGCTCCCGCCGCTTGCGTAACGCGAGGCCGGCGACCCCAATGACCATGAGGCTCACGACCGCGGCCACGAGTCGGTGGGTCCACTCGATAACCGTGCGGTAGTCGGTGAAATCCGGTATCAGCTGGCCGTTGCACAGCGGCCAGTGATCACCGCAGCCCATTCCGGAGCCCGTGATCCGGACGACGGCTCCGAGCACAATGAGCCCGTAGGCTAAGCCGGCCGTAACCAGAGCGAAAATTCGGAGCGTTCGCACGGGGGTGTAACCTCGCCCCACGCCGCCGCAACCGCAACGCAGAAGCGGCCAGCCGCGCAGCCGGCCGCTTCTGCCGCCCCTCCCGCCTCCGCGTTACCATTGTCGGCCATGTCCTCTCCGACGCAGGACCGCTGGGGCGAGCGTCTGCCCCGCAGACTCGGCCTCGCCAGCGCCGTCGCCGTGCTGGTCGGCACCACCATCGGGAGCGGGATCTTCCGGACGCCCGCAGTGGTGGCGGATCGGGTCGGCATCACCGAGCTGTTCATCGCGGGCTGGGTGTTGGGGGGCGTATTGGCGCTGGCCGGCGCGCTCACCTACGCGGAGTTGGCCGCCATCTTCCCCCGTACCGGCGGTATCTACGTGTATATCCGCGAGGCCTTCGGCCGGGCGCCGGCGTTTCTCTTCGGGTGGGCCGAGCTGCTCATCATCCGGCCGGCGGCGCTGGGGGCCATCGCCATCGTGTCCGCGGAGTACCTGTGGCGGCTCCTGGGCATTGAGGGCGGCGCCGCGTTCTCGGGGCTGCCCCTGTCCCTGGCGCAGGCCACGGCGGCGGGGTTCATCGTGATCGTGGGGGCCGTCAATTACCGGGGGATCCATTTGGCGGCCATGGTCCAGAATATCAGCACGGTGCTCAAGGTGGCCGCGCTGCTGGGACTCGTGGCCCTGGGCTTCCTGCTGAGCCCCAGCTTCGAGCTGACCCGCGCCGTCACGCCGTCGGCGACCACCCTGTCGCCCCTCACCGGCTTCGGGCTCGCGTTGGTATCCATCCTCTGGGCCTACGACGGCTGGGCCGATCTGTCGTTCGTGGCGGGCGAGGTCAAGGATCCGCAACGCAACATGCCGCGAGCCCTGTTCCTGGGCACCGCCGGGATCATCGTGATTTATCTGTCGGTGAATGCCGTCTACTTGAAGCTGATTCCGCTGGATCGGATGCCGGGCTCGCCGCTGATCGCGGCGGACGCGGCGCAGCTCATCCTGGGGGCTGCGGGCGTGGCCTTGGTCTCCGCGGCGGTGATGGTGAGCGCGTTTGGGTCGCTCAACGGCTCGATGATGGTGGGGCCGCGGATCTTCTACGCGATGGCGGAGGATCGGCTCTTTTTCCAACGCCTGGCGGAGGTGCATCCGCGCTTCGCGACGCCGTGGGCCAGCATCGTGCTGGCGGCGGGCCTGGGGATCGTCTTCGTGTCGGTGCGGGAGTTCGCCGAGCTGGCCGACCAGTTCATCATCGGCATCTGGCCGTTCTACGCCCTGGGCGTGGCGGCCACCTTCGTGTTGCGGCGCAAGCGCCCCGACCTGGACCGACCCTATCGCGCCTGGGGCTACCCGGTGGTGCCGGTGCTCTTCCTCCTCGCCGCCCTGTATCTCCTGGGCAACTACATGATCTCCGAGCCGCTCCTGTTTTTCGCGGATGTCGGGGTCGTCTTGACCGGGATTCCTGTCTACCTTTGGTGGGAGCGGCGCGGCCAAGGCCGCGGCGTGGGCGTTACTTGACTGATACCGACCAGGGGGTTCTTTTTGGCTCGCCCTTGGTACCCTGCAGCCGGCTGTCCTTTCGTGCCGAATAGTCGTTCGTCCGGCGCCCTTCAACCATGTCACCCCGAGTGTCTCCTCAATAGGGAGCGAGTGGAGGTTTGCATGAAAAGATTCCTTGCGGTCTGCTTATCTCTTGCCGTGATCCTGGTCGGCGGGGTAACCGCGCTGGTCGCGCAAGGCGTGACGACCGCCTCGATCACCGGTATCGTCACCGACGAGGACCAGAGCCCGGTTCCGGAGGCCACGGTCACTGCCATCCACGACCCCTCGGGAACCACGTATTCGGCACGGACCCGGAGCGATGGACGATTCACCATTCCCGGAATGCGGGTGGGTGGTCCGTACACGGTGACGGTGGCTCGCATCGGGTTCGGCAATCAGGTCAAGTCCAACAACTTCCTCTCCCTCGGTGCCGCGACCGATCTCGCGTTCGTCCTCCGTGCGATCGCCATAACCCTTGACGAGGTCACGGTCACTGGGGTGTTCAGCTCCGAGCGAACCGGCGCCGCCACGGCCATCAACCCGGAGGTCCTGGAAGCGCTGCCGACGATCAGCCGCCGAATCGGCGACTTCACCCGGCTGACTCCTCAGGCTTCCGGAGCCTCTTTTGTGGGTCAAGACAATCGGCTCAACAACATCACGGTGGATGGGGCGTACTTCAATAACTCCTTCGGGTTGGCCGGCCAGCCCGGTGAGCGCACCAACGTCGCTCCCATTTCCCTGGACGCCATTGAACAAGTGAAGGTGAGCCTCGCCCCGTACGACGTGCGTCAGGGGAATTTCGTGGGCGCTGGCGTCAACACCATCACCAAGAGCGGGACCAACCAGGTCTCCGGCTCCATCTACTATCAGTTCCGGAACGAGGGCCTGGTGGGAGACTCGGCGAAATCCCTTCCTGTCGATGCCGGCACGTTCAAGTTCAACGTGTTCGGCGTCAGTCTGAGCGGCCCGATCGTACGGAACAAGCTCTTCTTCTTCGGCAACTTCGAGAGCGAAGGGCTCACCCAACCGGGAAGTACGTTCAGGGCCAATCTCGGGGGGGAGGCCATCGAGGGCGGTGTAACGCGAGTGCTGAAGTCCGACCTGGACCAGCTCAGCGACTATCTGTCAACCAACTTTCAATACACCACGGGGCCGTATCAGGGTTACGATCACGAAACCCCGGTCACCAGGTTCGTGGGGAAGTTGAATTACAACCTCAACGTCCGGAATAAGCTGAGCCTGCGATACACCCACCTCGATTCGGATACGGACGTGCTGGTCTCCAACTCCTCCTCGCTGGGTCTGGGCACGCGCCGAAGCGTCACGACGGGACTGAACTTCCAGAATTCCAATTACATCATCAAGGAGAACATTCGCTCCATCGTGGGCGAGTGGAACTCCATGATCGGCGACAACATGGCGAACAACCTCATCGTGGGTTACAGCCACCACGACGAGAGCCGCGAGTCGCGAGGCGACTTCTTCCCCTTCGTGGACGTCGTGGAAGGTCCGAATGTCTATACGTCGTTCGGCTTTGAGCCTTTCACTCCGAACAACGAGCTGCGCTACGGCAGCTTCCAGCTGCAGGACAACTTCACGATCTACGCCCCCAAGCACGAGATGACGTTCGGGGTGAGCGCCGAGCGCTACGAATCGGAGAACGTATTCTTCCCCGGGTCGCAAAGCGTCTACGTCTACAACTCGCTGGCCGATTTCTACACGGACGCCAACGGCTACCTCGCGAATCCGAACCGCACCACGTCGCCGGTGACCCTGCGCCGCTTCCAGGTGCGCTGGTCCAACATCCCGGGGCAGGAAAAGCCGATCCAACCGCTGGAGGTGTTCTACACCGGTGCGTATGCCCAGGAGGAGTGGCGGCCGTTCGGCAACGTGAAGCTGACGGCCGGCCTCAGAATCGACGTGCCGTTCTTTGGTGAGACCGGGTATCAGAACCAACTGGCTGACGCCCTGTCCTTCAGGGATGAAACCGGCGCCACCGTGCAATACGCCACGGCCAAGCTGCCGGATCCGAACCTGCTCTGGTCGCCGAGATTCGGTTTCAACTGGGACGTCCTGGGCGACCGCAATACGCAGGTGCGAGGCGGGACCGGCATATTCACGGGCCGTCCGGCGTATGTCTGGATTTCCAACCAGATTGGGAACACCGGAGTGCTGACGGGTTTCGAACGTCTGGATAACACGACCGCCCGGCCATTCCATCCGGATCCCGATCACTACAAGCCCGCCAGCGTTACCGGCGCTCCCGCCGCCAGCTATGAACTGGCCCTGACCGATCCTGGCTTCAAGTTCCCGCAATTGTGGAGAACCGACGTCGCGGTGGACCAGCAACTGCCCTTCGGCCTGATTGGAACCGCCGAGTTCCTCTACAACCGCGATGTGAACGGCATCTACTACATCAACGCCAACCTGCCGGCACCGGATGGAAACTTCGCCGGTGCGGATGCCCGCCCGCGATGGACGGTTGACCGCTGCCCGGCATCCGGCGTGCAGGCCAACCGAATCAATTGCCCGGTGGACAACGCCGTCGTCTTGAAAAACCAGAACGTGGGTCGCTCCTGGAACGTCGCCGTATCGTTTGAGAAGCCGCTGACCGCAGGGCTCTCGGGCAAAGTCGCCTACAGCTATGGCGAGGCCAAAAACACCGTGGACCCCGGGTCCATCGCCTTTGGATCATGGAACAACAACCAGCACTCCGGCGATCCGAACGATCCCGGTCTGGCATTCTCGGTCAACTCGCCTGGGCATCGCGTGTTCGCCTCGGTATCCTACCGCAAGGAGTACTTCTCCTTTGGCGCGACCAGCGTCTCGCTGTTCTGGGAAGGGCGCACCGGCGGCAATTTCAGCTATACCTTCTTTGGCGACCTGAACGGCGATGGCGGCACCAGCAATGACCTGATTTACATTCCGCGCGACGCCAGCGAAATGAACTTCGAGCAGTTCACCTGCAACCCGCCGACCTGCGCCACGCCCGTGACCTTCACGGTGCAGCAGCAAAGAGACGCGTGGGAGGCGTTCATCCAGCAGGACAAGTATCTGAGCGCCCACCGGGGTGAGTACGCGCAGCGCAGCGCCGTGTTTCTGCCGATGGTGTACCGCGCCGACCTGAGCGTCGCGCAAGACGTGTTCACCAATGTCGGGGGTAAGCGCAACACGCTGCAGATCAGACTCGACATCGTCAATGTCGGCAACCTGTTGAACCAGAATTGGGGCGTCGGTCAGCGCCCGGTTACGACCCAGCCCCTGACTGCTCGTGGCGCCGATGCTCAGGGAGTGGCTCGGTACCGCCTGCAGAACATCCGCGACCAGCTGATCAGCACGTCGCTCCAGCAGACGGCGGGACTCGGCGATGTGTACCAAATCAAGCTTGGTCTGCGTTACTCGTTCAACTGATCGTCCCAGCGTACAGCGCGCCGACGGGGGCTCTCTCGAGCCCCCGTTTTGTGTGGGCGACCGTGGCTATATCGCCTCTCAGATGGCCCAGCAAACCACCACCCACATGGTCGACGAGATCCTCGCGCTCAAGGCCGAGCGCGGCGCGGCCATTCTGGCCCACAATTACAAGCGCCCCGAGATCCAGGACCTCGCCGATGTGGTAGCCGACTCGCTCAAGCTCGCGCGGAGCGCCAACGGCATCGACGCCGAGCTGATCGTCCTCTGCGGCGTGCACTTCATGGCCGAGACCGCCGCCATCGCCAATCCCAGCAAGAAAGTGCTCATTCCCGACCTAGAGGCCGGATGCTCGCTGGCGGCGACCATTCAGGCCGAGGACGTGCGGACCTGGCGCGCCGAGCATCCCAACGGCGTGGTGGTGGCGTACGTGAACACCAGCGCCGCAGTGAAGGCCGAGGCGGACTACTGCTGCACCTCCGGCAACGCGGTGGCGGTGATCAAGGCGCTGCCCCCCGATGTGCCGGTGCTCTTCCTGCCGGACTTCTTCCTGGGGAACTATCTGCGCCAGGTGACCGGCCGCCAGATGGACGTCTGGCTGGGCGAGTGCCACGTGCACGCCGGGCTCACGCCCGAGGCCGTGGCCGTCAAACGGCGCGCCATGCAGGACGCCGAGTTTCTGGTGCACCCGGAGTGCGGGTGCGTCTCGAACACCCTGTACAGCATCTCCGTCGGCGACATCCCCCGAGAGCGCACCCACATCGTTTCCACGGAGCAGATGATGGTTCGCGCTCGAGAGTCTCAGGCCCGGCGGTTCGTCGTGGCCACCGAGACCGGCGTGCTGTACCGGCTGCGGCGCGAGAATCCCGAGAAGGCGTTCTACCCGGTAGCGGAGGAAGCGGAGTGCCGCTACATGAAGATGATCACGCTGGAGAACCTCCGGGATTCGCTCCGCGACCTTAAACACGAGGTCACCGTCCCGCCGGACGTAGCGGCCCGCGCCCGCCGGGCGATTGACCGCATGCTGGCGATTGGTTGAGCATCGTGTCTCGCGACTCGCGGCCGGGTGGGTCCCTGCGGGCGCTGTAGTGCTTGCACCCGCCCCTGCCCCTCGGGCAATGCCCGCCGCACTAACGCGCCCTTCGGGACCCACCCGGCCGCTCGTCTTCAACTGAACCACGTTGGCCACTCTCCCCCTGGGCCTCGCCGAAGTCCGCCGCGCCCTCGCCGAGGACCGCGCCCGCGAGGACGTCACCACGCCCCTGCTCGCGGCTCGCGCGCTCCTGCCGGCGATCGGCAGGTTCGTCGCCCAAGAACGTTGCGTCGTGGCTGGACTCCCCATCGCGGGCCTGGCGTTTCGCGAGCTGGACCCGGGTGCGTGGTTCCAGCCGTGCGTGGACGAGGGTGGCTGGGCCGATCCGGGAACCACCCTCGCGACGGTCCGCGCCACCGCGGCGGCCCTGCTTGGCGCGGAGCGCACGGCGCTCAACTTCCTACAGCGGCTCTCTGCGATTGCGACCGTCACCCGACGGGCGGTCGAGGCCGTGGCCGGGACCGGCGTGATCGTCACCGACACGCGGAAGACGACCCCGGGCCTCCGGGCGCTGGAGCAATACGCGGTGCGCGTCGGCGGCGGCGTGAACCACCGAGCGTCGCTCGCGGACGCCGTGCTGTTCAAGGACAATCACTGGGCGCTCCTGGGAGCGGGTCGCCTGAGCCACGCGCTCGCCCGCGCTCCCGCCGGCGTGGACGTCATCGTGGAGGTGGAGACCCCGGAGCAGATGGATCAGGCGCTCGCCGCCGGCGTCCGCCGGATCCTGGTGGACAACCAGC
>JACPAP010000179.1 GCA_016180765.1 Gemmatimonadota bacterium | reverse complement strand
TCCCCGGCCGACTGCTCCGTGTGTCACGCCGAGATGGTGCAGCAGTACGACTCGAGCCGGCATGGCATGCTCGGCGCCCGGGGCGATCCCGACGCCCCCGGTTGCGGGGACTGCCACGCGAAGCACGCGGAGACCGGCCGTGCCGTGGCGAGCTCGCCGACCTTCCCGCACAACATTCCGAACCTCTGCGCCCGGTGCCACCGCAAGGGCGAGAAGGCGGCGAAGCGGATCGCGGCCAAGGACTCGGCGCTGGTCCAGAGTTACGAGGAGAGCATTCACGGCAAAGGGTTGCTGGAGAGCGGGCTCCTGGTGACCGCCACCTGCACCAGCTGTCACACCGCTCATGGGGAGCTGCCGCCCGAGGATCCCCGCTCCACGGTTCACCCCGACAACGTCGCGGCAACCTGCGGGAACTGTCACCACGGGATCGAGCAACAGTTCCGCACCAGCATCCACGCGGCCGGCGCGGGCCAGGCCCAGGACGACATCCCGCTGCCCACCTGCATGGACTGCCACACCTCGCACACCATCAGCAGGACCGATCTGGGCAATTTCCGGCTCCGCATGATGGATCAGTGCGGGCGCTGTCACCAGACGGAGGCGACCACCTTCTTCGACACCTTCCATGGGAAAGTGTCTCGGCTGGGCGACCTGGGGGCCGCCAAGTGCTACGACTGCCACGGCACCCACAACATTCTGCCCGTGACCGAACCGGCCTCCACGCTGAGCCGCCGCAATATTCAAGTCACCTGCTCGCAGTGCCATACCGGGGTCAACCGCCGCTTCGTGGGCTACCTCACGCACGCCACGCACCACGACGCGGAGCGCTTCCCCTACCTGTTCTGGACCTTCTGGGCCATGACCGGGCTGCTGGTGGGCACGCTGTCCTTCGCTGCCGGGCATACCCTGGCGTGGCTGTGGCGGCTCTGGCGAACCCCGGAACTGCGCGCGCGCCGCGAAGCGTCGCGAGCGGCCAAACAGTACCAGCGGTTCGCCAGCTTCGAGCGCAAGCTGCATCTGGTGGTGCTGCTCAGCTTCTTCACGCTGGCGCTCACGGGCATGGTGCTCAAGTTCTCCTACATGGGCTGGGCCCAACGGCTCTCCGCGTGGTTGGGAGGGTTCTCCACCACCGGCGTGCTGCACCGCATCGCCGCGCTCACGCTCATCACCGTGTTCCTGGTGCACCTGTGGGACGCGTGGCGCAAGAAGGGGCGCTCGGGAAAGACCTGGTGCCAATTCATCACGGCGTCCGACTCGCTGATCTTCAACCGGCAGGACGTGATCGAGTTCTGGCAGTCCATCAAGTGGTTCTTCGGCCGGGGGCCCCGCCCGCGTTACGGCCGGTACACCTATTGGGAGAAGTTCGACTACTTCGCGGTCTTCTGGGGGATGCTGATCATCGGGTCCACCGGGCTGCTGCTCTGGTTTCCGGAGGTCTTCACCCTGGTGCTGCCGGGCCAGGCGGTGAACATCGCCACCATCCTTCACAGCGACGAGGCGTTGCTGGCGGTGGCGTTCATCTTCACCGTGCACTTCTTCAACACCCACTTCCGGCCGGACAAGTTCCCCATGGACCCGGTCATCTTCACCGGCCAGGTCTCGGTCGAAGACCTCGAGCGGGACAAGCCGCGGGAGTACCAGGAGCTGGTGCGGGAGGGGAAGCTCCAGGAGCACCTGGTGGATCCCTACCCGTGGCAGATCGAGCGATGGTTCCGGATTTTCGCGTACGTGGCATTGGCGGTGGGGCTCACGCTCATCGTGCTGATCGTGTATTCGATGTTGTTTGGCTATCGCTGACCTGCACGCCCCGGTGGTCGGGCGGGAGAGTGGAGGCGTCATGAAGCGAAGAAGGAAATGGATGCTACCGGTCGCGGCCGCAGCCGTGGCGTTGTGGTCGGGGCCGCTCCAGGCGCAGGGTTACCGCGTGCGCCTGGACACCCGGTTTCAATCCGTGTCGTTCCGGGGCGTCGCGTTCGACAGCGTCCTGCGAAGCGACGTCGTGGTAGGACCCAACGGCGGGTTCATGACCAGCGGCGGCTTTGCGGTGTCCTGTCCGGAAGCCGCGGCGTACTGCACCTTCTTCCGCCCCGGTCCCACCACCAGCGCCGGTCCGGTGTCGGGCACGGCGAACGCGACGCTGTGGGGCTTCGGCGTGCCGGGCCTGCAGCTCCACGTGACGGCGCGCGCGGCGACGGACCCGGCGGATGCCGGGTGGCCGGGCACCGAGCCGGCGGTGCAACTGCTCGAGGGCTACGCCGCCTACTCGCGGGATTTCCTCTCCCTCAAGCTGGGTCGCACGCACGATGCGAACCGCCTGGGCTGGGTGGGATTCGACGGCGCCACGCTGGAGCTCCGGCCGTTGGGCCGCTCACTCCGGGTGTTCGGCTACGGCGGTCGAGCGCTGGCCCGGAGCTACCCGCTCCCCGTCACCAGCACCGATCTCAACCCGCTGGGGGATTCCCTGGAGCTGCCCAACCGGGATCAGATTCTCCTGGCCGGTGGGTTCGGATGGTTCCTGCCCGAATTCGAGGGCCGGGTCTTGTACCAGCGGGAGGATCGGCGAGGGGCCAACGCGACGGTGTCCGAACGGGTCGCGGCGGATTGGTCGCTCGCGGCCTCGCCGCAGGTGACGCTGTCCGGTGGCGGAGACTACAACCTCGCCACGGCCGAATGGGGCAAGGCGGACCTCGCGCTGAACTTCCTGACCACGGATCGGCGGCTGCGGGTGACCGCCGGCGGTCGCCGGTACCGGCCCTATTTCGACCTGTGGTCGATCTGGGGCGCGTTTACGCCGGTGGCGTACAGCGCCGGGTTCGGCTCGGCGGCCTGGCAGGCGATGGACGGCTTGGAGGTGCGGGTCCGCGGTGAGCTGTACCAGTTCGACGAATCGGGCGCGGCGACCCCGCTGGCGGCCGGCGAAGACGACGGCTGGCGCGGGTCGGTGAGTGCGACGCTGCTGCGGTTTGCGAATTGGTCGTTCGACGCGGGATACCAACGGGAGGTGGGCCCGGGCGCGTCGTTCCAAAGCTACGAGGTCGCCGCGACGTACCGGCCCATGAGCGCCCTGCTGGTCACGGCCGAGGCGTCACGCATGGTGCGCCCACTGGAGTACCGCTTCGACGACGCGCGCCTGTGGTCCTACGGCCTGCGACTGGACTACCAGGCGGCGCAGGGGCTGCGCCTCACGGCCGACGCGCGCGGCTACAGCGAAGAGCGGCAGCGGGATGACGCGGCCAATCTCTCTTGGAGTCAGCTGCGCCTCAATGTGGGAGCGATCATCGAATTCGGGTCGGGCAGCGATAGCCGCCGCCTGCATCCGGCGATCCTGCGGATTCCGGAAGGTCGGAGGCCACGATGAAAACGACGCTGGCGGCTGCAGCTTTGACGGTGATCGGCGTGGCGCTGTGGGGCGTCGCCACGCCGGCGCGGGCGCAGCACGAGCCCGACTGGCTCACGAAGCACGGCACCGACGCCCGCAAGTCCACCGAGACGTGCGCCACCTGCCACAAGCGGAACAGCTGTCTCGAGTGCCACATCGGCAAGCCGGAGGTGGCGAACGACCTTCCGCTCGCGACGCCGGAGGATCCCGGACTGGCCCAGGTGCAGCGCAAGCCGCCCGCGTCTCACCAGGGCGGCTTCCGCAACCGGCACGGGACGCTGGCCGCGGCCGCCCCGCAGAACTGCGCGGTGTGCCACGTGCGATCGGACTGCCTCAGCTGCCATCGCCCCGATGCGGCGTCCGGCACCCCGGGCTTCCACCCGGCGGATTTCCTCTCGCGTCACCCGGCGGCGGCGTACGCGCGCCAGAACACCTGCGGCGACTGCCATAACACCACCGGGTTCTGCGCCAACTGCCACAAGACCGCCGGGCTGGTCGCCGCGGGCCGCCCGCTGCGCGGCGGCTATCACGACGCCAAGCAATTCTTCCTCGCCGGACACGGCCAGGCGGCGCGGCAGAGCCTCGAGAGCTGTGTTGCCTGTCACGCCGAGCGCGATTGCCTCCAGTGCCATTCAGCACTGGGCGCGCGGCGGTTCAATCCGCATGGTCCGGGGTTCGACCCCGCCCGGCTCAAGCAGCGGAACGCGGAGATGTGCCTCGCGTGCCACGTGACGGTACCGGGCGGGGGGGAGTAGCATTAGGGGGGCGTATGATGGGTCATTGGCTCGTCGCAGCGCTGCTGGTGGCGTTCCAACTGCACTCGCCCGTTGCGGTGGGGCAGTCGGCGAGGCAAGGTGGAACCGCACGGGCGCTGCCGCAAGACACCGGGCCCCCCGGCGCCCTGAACCCCTGCGTCACGTGTCACCAGGGGCTGCCGGAACCGGCGGCTGCGGCCCACTCGTTCGCCGAGTGGCGGGCGTCCGCCCACGGCGGCATCGTGACCTGCGACAAGTGCCACGACGGGGACCCGACCGCGACGGAGCAGCAGGCGGCCCATCGCGGCATCTATCCGTCGCAGGACTACCGCAGCAAGGTGTACGGCACGCGGATCCCCGCCACCTGCGGCTCCTGTCATCAGCAGGAGCTGGGGTTTTTCACGGAGAGCCGCCATTATGCGCAGCTGACCACCACCAGGCGCGGGCCGAGCTGCGTGACGTGCCATGGCTCGATGGCGATCCGGGTGCTGTCGGCCGACGAGCTGGGGGCCACGTGCTCGGTCTGCCATAATCCCGAGCGGGGTGCGCCGCTCGAAGCCCCGGTGAAGGCGGGGCGTCTGCTGCTATTGCTGCAGCAGGCGGATTCCGCCCTGCCGGGCACGGAAGCACGCGTCGAGCAGGTAGCCGACACCCGGCGGCGGGCATCCGCCGCTCGATACGCGCGCCAGGCCCGCGAGGCCGTGGAGCGGGCGCGCCAGGCGTGGCACGCCTTCGACCTGGCCATGTTCAACGAGACAGTCTCGCAGGCGACGGTCGGGCTGCGCCGCGCCGATTCGGTCCTTGCAGCGAGGCCACGACAGTGATGCTCATTCCGATCATGGTAGTGGCGCTGTTGGCACCGCAGGCCGGAGCGAGGCCGGCGCTCCCTAACGCCTGCATCACTTGCCATGAGCGGCTGCCGGCGACGACGGCCGGGGGCCACTCGTTCCAGGACTGGCGGGCATCGCCGCACGGGCGCGCCGGAGCCACGTGCGACAAATGTCACGGCGGCGACCCCACCGCGAGTGATCGCGAAGCGGCGCATCGCGACGTGTACTCGTCCCGGGAGTCCCGCAGCAAGGTGTACTACACCCGCATCCCCGCCACCTGCGGCTCCTGCCATCAGCAGGAGCTGGGGTTTTTCACCGAGAGCCGGCACTACCAGCGCCTGGTCACCAGCGGCCGAGGGCCGAAC
>JACPAP010000178.1 GCA_016180765.1 Gemmatimonadota bacterium | reverse complement strand
ATGGCCCGCCGGAAGCCCGCGGCCTCGAACGCCGGCTGCCAGGCCTCGATGCCCCGCTTGACCCACGGCTTGAGCCAGTCCGGCGTCGCCGGGTCCACGTAGTAGACGATCGGTTTCACCGGCTCGGAGATCGCGGCGGTGGGGTCTTTCTTCTCCAGCCGCCAGCGTACGATGTACCGGCGCTCCTGTGCGCGCTGCTCGGGACGGCCGTAGTCGAGTTGCTGGATCGAGAAGAAACCGATCCGCTTGTCCGCCAGCCGAGGCATCATAAGCTGCTCCGGCAGCTTCACCATGCTCCAGTGCATGAGGAGGCTGGCGGTGCCGGACACGGTCGGCGCGAAGGGACTGGGCGCTTGGGCCTGGGCCGCCGTCGGCGGGGGCGCAGGGTAGGTGAGCGTCGCTTCCACCTCCACGTTCTCCGGGAACGCGAGCACGCGCTCGATGAACGAGCGATTGGCGTCCGGCTGGGTGCGGAACCGGGTGCCCGGTCCCAGCTCTGGTGGCGGGGCGGTGTAGAGGCGGGTGACGTCAATGACCGCCGCACTGTCCGGGCCGTCGCACGGCCTGGTAGATGGGCGTGGTGGAGTCGGCCACGGTCACATATTCGACGGTCCGCAGCAGCACCCGATGCTCGCGACGCTCCCACCTGAGCACCCGGCTGGGCCCCATCTGCTGCCCGCCGTACCCCAGGTTGACCGGGACCCGCGCCGCGCGCGTCACCAACAGCATCTCCTTGCCGAGTTCACTCCGCGGGATTTCGAAATAGAGCCGGCTCCCGATCCGGTGCGTCTTGAATAAACCCTCTCGGGTCTTGGCGTCACTGGTGATCACCCGGTTGTACGGGCGGGGGCGGGGCTCGCCGGCCTGCGGGCCAGTAGGTCGCTGAGCCGTATCGCCCTGCTGGGCGGCCGGGGCCTCGGCGGGTTGCGGACGTGGCTGGCCCGGCGTCTCGGGTCGCACAGGCTGCGGCGATGGGGCCGGCTCCACGGCGGAGCGGCTGCAGCTGGCCAAGCCGAGCGCCAAGGCGAGTGCGGTCAATCGTGCGCTGAATCTCATGTCACGTTCTCGAACGCAGGGGGTGGTGATAATATGGGTGCTGCTCTCATTACGCGATGGCCGGTGATGGTGTTGGGTTGATGCCCGTTGCCCGAGGTCTGACATGAACCTGCGAACCGGGTATGCCCTGATGTCCCTTTTCGTGCTCGGCGCTCGATCGCTGCCCGGGCAGGAGCGCGCCATCCCGTTCTGGCCGGATGCCGTGCGCACGGCGATCCACGCGCACGTGGACGGCGTGGCGGCGCTGGAGACGGTGCGGGAGCTGGCGCGGTTTCACCGGGTACATGCCTCGCCCGGTTTCGCGGCGGCCGCCGAGCTGGTTCGACAACGCCTGGCCTCGGCGGGTGTTCAGGACGCGGTGATCGAGCGGTTCCCGGCGGATGGCTCCACCCGCTATGCCCACTTCCGCAGCTACTACGGGTGGCAGCCGGTCGCGGCCAGCCTTCAGGAGGTTTCCCCCAACCCCACGCTGCTGGCGTCCTTCCCGGAGCTTCCCGTAGCCCTCGCCGATTTCAGCCAGAACGCCGACGTGACGGCCGAGCTGGTGGACGTCGGCGCCGGTACTGGCCCAGAGGACTATGAGGGCAAGCAGGTGGCTGGGAAGATCGTGATCGCCAGCGGGTCGTTGCCCTCGGTCCACCGCCTGGCCGTGGAGGAGCGGGGTGCTGCGGGCTTCCTGTCCGATTTCCCCAACCAGACCACCGCCTGGTCGGGCGACGATCGTGACCTGGTGCGCTGGGGGCATCTGTCGCCCTACCAGCTCGAGAACCGGTTCGCGTTCATGCTCTCGAAGCGCCAGTCGGGACGGCTGCGGGAGCGGCTGGCCCGTGGAGAGCGGATCGTGGTGCGCGCGCAGGTTCGAGCCAAGATGGTTCCCGGCACCTTCGACGTGGTTACCGCCACCATTCCCGGCGTCGGCCGCGTCAACGAAGAGATCCTGTTGACCGCGCACCTGGATCATCAGTCGGCCGGCGCCAACGACAACGCGTCGGGCAGTGCGGCGATTCTGGAGGTGGCGCTGGCGCTGCGCCGCGCGATCGCGGACGGTTCGCTGGCGCCCCCGCGGCGGACCATTCGGTTCCTGTGGACGCCGGAGATCGCGGGCACCCTGGCCTACCTGGTGAGCCGTCCTGAGGTGACCGGGCGGCTGCGGGCCGGGATTCACATGGACATGGTAGGTGGGCTACTCGGGACCACCCGGGGGACGTTCCATCTCTCGCGGGCCGCGGAGACGATGCCCCACATCGCCAACCAGATCGCCGAGGCGTGGTTCCATGACGTAGTCAGCACCTCGGCGTGGTACGCCGAGCATGGGGGGGATCCCTACGACGGGCTGGTGTGGCCGCCGGGCTCGCGGGAGGCGTTTCTCGGCGACCTGCGCGCCATCGAGATGGGGAGCGATCATCAGGTGCTCCAGGACGGCGCATTCCGGATTCCCACGGTCTATTTCCATGACTGGCCCGACGTCACCATCCACACCAACAAGGATCAACCGGAGAATCTCGACGCGACGAAGCTCGGTCGGGTGGCGTTCATGGGTGCCGGCATCGCGTGGACCCTGGCGGCGTTGCCGGATTCGGAAGCGGCTCGGTTGGTAGTGCTGGCGCGGGCCAGCGCCGAGGAGCGCGCCGCCTGGGCCCGGGCTCGCGCCGCGCTGGGCGGGGATCCGCGGGACGGGCTGCTTTTCGAGCGCGAGGCGCTGGCCCAAGGGATTGAGACCCTGCGCTCGGTGGCGTCGCTGTGGCCGCCGACCGCGGCCGCCGTAGCGCGCGAGGTGGAGCGACTCCGGCGCCTGCAACCCCCGGTGCCGGCCGCGGGCGAGCGCGATGTCCGGGTACCGGTGCGGAGCGCGGACGTGCGCGGGCCGCTCGAGGTCTACAACTACGACCACCTGGCCGAGGTGCTCGGGCCGGCGGCCGACTTGCGCACGGCGCTCTCCGGGCGCTCCAATGGTGAGGTGCTGTGCTATGAGGCGCTGAACCTGGTGGACGGCCGCCGGAGCGTCTCCGACATCCGGGACCTCCTTACAGGGAGGTACGAGCCGGTCTCCGTGCGAGAAGTAGCCGAGTACCTGGCGCTCTTGGAGCGTGCGCAGGTGGTGCGGTTCTAGGGTCCGTAAGGCGCTTGCTGGGGTTATATCTCTTCGCCGCGGTGCTCGGCGGCGGGTTGCTGCCCCTTTCCCAGGTGCTGGAGCAGATGATCAAGCTGTATCATGGGGGCGGGTGGTGAGGCCGAGCGGATTTTCATTCTCAACATGCTGCCGGACATCGTGCGGGAGATCACCAAGTCGGTCGAGGGGATCGAGATCGGCAAGGTGACGGTGATTGACTCAGGCGATCGGGGCTCGGGGGTCGCGAACGCGGCCAGTCAGCTGCCCGCCGCGGTCATCAAGCTCACCGAGCAGATCGAGGCGGCCACCGGGATCAACATCTTAAGCCGCCTGGGCAGCGCCGCCGGGGAGCCACCCGCGCGACGCGCGGGCGGCCCCGGCAAGGACCGGACGACGTAGTGCAGCGGGTCCGAAGTGTGGCCATCCGGTCCCTCGCACTCGTCCTGGCGGCGAGCTCGTGTGGGGGCGGTGACTCTACTTCGCCCATGCCGGACACGTCTTTCGTGGCCGGCGAAAGCCTCATGTTGTTCACGTCGGGGAGGGAGGGGAATTTCGATATCTATACCATGGACGCCGATGGCACCGCGCTGAGACGCCTGACCGGGGACCCCGCCGTCGATCAGAGCGCCGATTGGTCCCCTGATGGATTGAGGATCGCGTTCATGTCGAACCGCGGCGGCGATTACGAGATATGGGTTATGCTGGTCAACGGGCGGGGGCTGCGGCAGCTCACAGACAATGTGGCGGCTGACGGTTTTCCCCGCTGGTCGCCGGACGGCTCGCGGATCCTGTTCACCTCCAATCGGGACGGTAATCTGGAGCTGTACGTCATGCGGGCAGACGGAGCCAACCCGACCCGACTGACCTGGAGCCCCGGGGATGACATCCACGGTACTTGGTCGCCCGACGGTTCGAGCATCGCATTCACTTCCGGGCGCGACGGGAACACGGAGATCTACGTCATGCGGTCGGAAGGGACCGACGTCGTCCGGCTCACGAATAACAGCGCTCTCGAAGGGAGGGCGGCGTGGTCGCCGGACGGCTCCAGGATGGCATTTCACGCATATCGCGACGGCAATGCGGACATCTACGTGATCGACGCGGATGGCATGAGCGAGACGCAACTGACGCATGATCCCGCGAAGGATCGGTTTCCGATGTGGTCTCCCGATGGACGGCGGATCGGGTTCACCAGCGACCGCAACGGCGATGACGAGATCTACATCATAACGGCCGACGGGACCGGTCTGGTGCGGCTCACCAATAGCGCTGGCTTGGATGTCCTCGACTCCTGGCGTCGCTGAGCAGCGATTCTGGTCGTTGCGGCACAGCGCCGGCAATCCCAAGATTGGCTGGTTGGGCCGCCGGAAGGGCAGCGTGCGCGCAGCAGCCAGCGGGATGGCGCTCACCGTGGTCTGGCCCTGGGTCGTCCTGGCGCAAGTCGCAGTCCCCGACTCCGTGCGACGAGCCGCTGCCTCGGCACCACTCTTCGCCAGCCACGGGACCCTCACCCTCACCGTCGAGGCGCCGCTCGCCACGATCTTCAGGGAGCGCGGTCAAAACAGCGAGGAGTACCGCGGGAAGGTGGTAGACCACCAGCGCGAGGGTCAGGTCTCGCTCGGCGTGGACATCCGCACCCGCGGCAAGACGCGCCTGAGCCGGCGGATCTGCCAGTTCCCACCCCTTCGGCTGGATTTCCCCAGGCAACAGGCCGAGGCCACCGTCTTCCGGGGCCAGGACAAGGTCAAGCTGGTGAGCCATTGCCAGGACGACCGGTCAGAGTACGAGCAGTACGTGGTACAGGAATACCTGGTCTATCGGGTGCTCAATCTGCTCACCGATCTGAGCTTCAGGGTGCGGCTGGCCCGCATCACCTACGTGGACACCGATGCGAAGCGCGACACTGTCACTCGCTACGGGTTCCTGATCGAGGGCGACGAAATGATGGCGGCGCGGAACGGCTGGCAGGCACTGGCGGTCCCCGCGATTCCTCGGGTGATGGCGGATCCTGAGTACCTGGCGTTGGTCGGAGTCTTCCAGTACCTGATCGGCAACCCGGACTGGTCCGCGTTCGGCGTGGCGCCGGACGAAGACGAATGCTGTCACAATACGCAGCCCGTTGGCACCCAGGCCGGCCCGGTCTTTTCGGTCCCCTACGACTTCGACGTCACCGGCGCCGTCTACACCCGATACGCCGATGGTCTCTTCCGCCCTCAGGACAGAAACCTGGGCATCCGCACGGTCCGCGACCGCGTGTACCGTGGTTTCTGTGCGTCGGCCGGATACCTCCCACAGGTGTTCGGGCTGTTTAATCAACGGCGTGAGGCGATCTACGCGCTGTACCGGGAACAGGCGCACCTAGGGCCGAAGATCGTGGAGCAAACTCTCAAGTACTTCGACGAGTTCTACCACAGGATCAACGATCCCAGGACGATCGCAAAAGCATTCGGCGCGACGTGTCGGGGGTGAGGCTCGTCGCCCGGTTCACGAGCCCGTGCCCGCTCCCGTTACCGCCCGGTCTTTGGCCGTGACCGGTACTTCTGGTACAGCTCCAGGTGCCGGTTATCCAGGCTGACCTCGCTCCCGTTGATGATCACGTGTTTGTAAGCCGTCTGGATCATCAAGGGGTCGCCGTCCGTCACGATCAAGTTGGCGACCTTGCCCGGCTCGATGGTGCCCAGCCGGTCCGCGACGCCCAGGATCTGCGCCGGGTAGAGCGTGATGGCCTTGATCGCCTCTTCGT
>JACPAP010000177.1 GCA_016180765.1 Gemmatimonadota bacterium | reverse complement strand
CGTGGCTCAGTACCTCCGCGTCGTCGTTCACGTTGATCGGGGTCCAGAGGGGAAGCCCCCGGGCCGCGTGCAGCGCGTTGATCACGTCCACCGCGGTCTGCCCCAGCTGGATCTCGGCGATGATCAACTGGGCCTCCTCGTAGCTGGCCAGCCGGATCGGGGTATTCCGGGCGGTGTACTTCCGCTGGCGCCACAGGGGCGTGGTCTGGTCTTGCCCGAGCTGGTTGGTATTGTACACATCGACGCGAGGGTCCGGCGTCCCGGACACGGTGCCGTGCGTTCCGCCCGGATTGACCGTCAGGTTGCGGAAGTCATTCTCGACGCTGATGATCGTGCCCACCACGTTCATCCGCTCCATCCGGTTGGATTCCCGGGTGCCGCCGGTGGCGGCGTATTCCGCGTTCACCCGCGTCCCCGCTGTGATGGCGCTCGCGTCGGCCAGGGCCCCAGCGGTGTTCCCCTGATTGAGGCGCGCCCGAGCGCGTCCCACGGTTGCGAGGTTCCGGATGGTGGCGGTGGGCGAGCCCCCCAGAACGGCGTCGAACCGCTTCTCCGCCTCCGCGAACAATTCTTGCGACGTCAGCTCCGGCCCGCCGTGGATGGCGGCGGTGCACATCCCCTCTCCCAAGAGCAGAACCGAATAACCGGCGTAGGCCTGGACGCTGGCGATCTTCTCCGCCCGGTTGGTCACCTGGGTGTCATCGAAGGTGCCCAGGATCGCCGCGGCGGTATCTGCCAGAAACAGGGCGGTTTGCAGCGGCTGGTACAGCCCGACGTCCAGTTGCCCGCCGGAGCAGCCGGAGGTGGCGTACTGATCCCCCGCCGGGTTCGACGTCCGCCGATCGTACGGCCACAGCGCCGCGGCCAATTGGGAGTCTTGCCATTCGTCGCCGATCAGGCCGGCGGCGACGATGTAGATCCCGAAGGCGCACTCGAAATCGGTCTTGACGCTGGTGGCCAGGAGGTTGGCGTTCGCCGGATTCAAGAACGCGTCGAACGGCACTCGGCTCGGGGCCTCGACCTCGAGCAGCTCTTCACACGCGCTCAGCCCCGCCGCCGTCACCAGCACCGCGGCCAGTCTCCCCGCCGTGCGCCCCGCGCGTCCTCTTGCTTTGGTGGTCATGGGTTCCTCCCGTGCCGTCGCGACGTCTCAGAACGTCACGCTGAGGGTGGCGACGAACTGGAAGAGCTGAGGCACGTTGCTCTGCTCCAAGGCACCGGTCCCGATTCGCTCGATGAACTGCGCCTCCGGATCCAGCCCGGTCCACGGCGTCCAGGTACGCAGGTTCCGCGCGGCCAGGTTAATCAGGAGACGGTCCATACCCATGGACTGGGCCCACGACCGCGGGAACTCGTAGCTCCCGGAGATTTCGCGGAGCTTCAGGAACTTCGAGTCGTTGATGATGTGCGACACCAGCGTGGCGGGCGACTGGATCTCGGCGATGTACGCCGCACCCGAGGAGTTCCGGAAGTGTGAGGGAGCCGTCTGGAATCGCTCCGGGTAATAGGTCTCTTCGCACAGCAGCAGGGCCTGGCATCGCGCCCGGAGGTTGTTGTCATGGCGGTAGTAGCCCGTTTTCCAATCCGCCAGCCCCGCGATCCGGAGGCGGTTGAACAACGTCGCCGTGGCGCCGAACGAGCCTTCGAAGTTGGGAACCGGGCGGCCCAGGAACAGCCGCGGCGCCGTGGCGCACGGCACCGGTGGTCCCCCCAATTCCAGCGGAGTCCCGTCCGGGAGTGTTCGACCGTTCGGATTCCCGCCGTCGCACATCACGTTGGTGGCACGGCCGTTCTGGCCGATATCGGCGCTCACCGCCACTTCGCGGAACCACGCCCCGACGGGGTACCCGGGGACGTGCCGCTGATTGCCCGCCGCTATGAAGCCCCGCCCTTGGTCAATGCCCCCCAGATCAATGACCTCGTTGTCATTGCTCGAGAGGTTCAGTCTGAGGTCCAGGTTGAGACTCTGGGACCGCACCGCCAGCGCGCTCACCTGGAGCTCCAGGCCCCGGTTTCTGATGGTCCCGGCGTTGACGAACTGGCTACCCGGAAAACCGAGCGAAGGCGGCAGCTGCCGCGACAGGATCGCGTCCTTGGTGGTGGTGTGGTAGTACGTGAAGTCGATGCCGATCCGGCTGTCGAACAGCCCGGCCTCGAAGCCCGCCTCGATCTCCCGCCCCCGCTCGGGCTTCAGGGAGTCGTTGCCGATGAACTGCGGAGTCAGGGAACCCACGCCGCCGGCACCGGTGGTCGGGGACAGCGTCCGCAGCGCCGCGAAGTCCTCCGGCTGCCGGCCGGCCGCCCCATACGCGGCACGGAGCTTGAGGGCGTCTACCAGGCCGATGTTCCAGAACGGCTCTTCGTCGAGCACCCAGCTGAGCGAGGCCTTGGGATAGGTGGTGAAGCTGAAGTCCTTCCCGAAGGCGCTGTTGTCATCCACCCGGACCGCTCCGGTCAAGAACAGCCGGTCGTTGAGCGCCACCTGCTCCTGAGCGAACACGCCCAGCGTGTTGTTCTCCACGAAGTCTTCCGAGCCCTGTTGTTCGGATGTCGCGGCGACCACCGTCAGCTCGGGTGCCGGGAAATAGTTCCCATTGGCCCAGGCAAACTCGAAGAATTTCCGGTAGTACTGGAGGCCGATCGTGGTGGTGGACACCACGTCCTCCCGGAGAGGAACGGCCAGCGAGCCGCTGCCGTCAACGGTGGTGATCTCGTTGCTGTTCCGCTGGACGTACTTGCCGCCGAGGGCCGAGGTCACCCCGAAGAACGGGACCAATTGCGGATTGTTTTCCCGGAGGGAAACGTCTACGGTAGACGACTGGTCCTGTCCCACGGTCAACCGCCAGCTGACCACGGAGTTGGGCGGTGATTGAGCGACAGACTGGCCCCGCTGCGCTTGACGCCCTGGTAGATGCTCAGGCCCAGGTAGTGGATCTCCGGGGGCGCCGACCAGAACCCCCGCCGGGGCCCGGTGACGCCATAGGGCGGCGTGGTTCCGGGGTTGTTGGCGCCGGGGTTGGCGAACACGGTGCTGAACCAGATCCCGCCGGCGCCGCCTTCGGCCGCGAGGTTGGTCCGCCCGTTGATGTAACTCAGGTTCGCCGTGACGTCGAACGTGGGGCTGGGCGCCACCGTGTAGTTGCCCCGCAGGCTGACGCGCCGCAAGCTGTTCACGGGTTCGATCCCGTTGTCGGCGTCGTAGTCGAGGCCGAGGAAGTAGCGTTGCAGCTCGCTGCCGCCCCGCAGGCTCGCGGTGTAGCCCTGCAGGTGACCGTTGCTCACGATCTGGTTGCCCAGGGCCTTCTCGTTGGCGAAGATGTCGAACTCGAACGGCTCATCGTTGGCGGGATACGGCACCGCCGTATCGGCGCGAACCACGCCGCGGTTCGACAGCGGCCTCCCCCAGTTCTTCTTGATTCGCCCTTCCGGGTTCTGGAACGCGGTGGTGCCCTGCCGGACCGAGATCGAGAACTCCGGGGGCCCCTCCCGGCCCCGTTTCGTGATGATCTGAATGACCCCTTGCGCCGCTTCCGTCCCGTACAGCGTGGCCGCGGCCGGGCCTTTGATGATCTCGATGCTCTCGATGTCCTCCGGATTGATGTCGTTGAGCCGACTCACGATCCCGCGGCCGAAGCCCTGCACGTTGATGCCGGACTCGATCTGGTTGTCCACCCGGATGCCGTCCACGTAGATCAGCGGCTGACTGAAGAGCGAGAACGTTGAGACGCCGCGGACCCGGATCTGTGGGCCAGCTCCTATCTGGCCGGAGACGGGGCGCACTTCGGCGCCGGGAGTGCGACCACTGAGTAGGCTCGCGACGTCCGGGATCCGAGCTTCCGCAACGATCTCTGCCGCGTCCACGCTGGTCACGGCATTGCCGATCTCGCGCTTGACGGTCTCCCCCGCCGTGCCCGTGATGACCACTTCGTCCAAGCTGATCGCGGCTTCCGCCAGTTCGACGCGCAGATCCTGACTTCCGACCTGAGCCACCGTGGTCAGGCTGCGGTAGCCGAGACGCGCGAACCGGAGGGTCACCTGCGGGCCCGGCACGTTGCGGAACTGGAAGCGTCCCTGGACGTCGGACCGGTATCTGAGCGCCGTGCCGGTGACGAGAATGTCCACGCCGGCAATGGGCTGCCCTGCCTGGTCCACCACGACGCCGGCGATGGCGCCGGCCGCCTGGGCCGCCGCCGTCCGCGACGCGATGGGAAGCAGCAGGAACCCCGTCGCCAGCAGGATGGAAGCATGGAACCGGGGCCGGTGTTTGACCCCAGCGCGGCAGGTGACGAGACGCAAAAGCTCCATTGAGGCCCTCCCGGATTGCGGCTGGCTCAACTTCGACAGTCTATTGGCGCGAAGGTACACCTGCCTCCTCCGGCGTCAAGCCGACGGCTTCAGCGTCTAGCCGAGGTCCTCAGTGCCGAGTCCAGACGACGATCACGCCGCACGCTGCGCCGAAGCGGGCGAGTTCCGCGGGAAGGTTCACCGAGCTGGTGTAGACCTCGATGGCTTCGACGAATTGGATCGGCACCAGCGCATCCAGGCTGGGGGCCCAGACCTCGATCCCATCGAGGAAGACCAGGGGCGTTTCCTGCTGGCACGAGGGGAGCCGACTCTTCATGCGAATCCGCGCGTCTTCGATGCCCGACTGGTAGATCTCCACGCCGGGGATGGGTCGGAGCAGATCGCTCAGCACTTGGGGGAGTCGCGCCTCGATGTCGGCCCGGGTGAGGAAATGACCGGTGCCCAATCGCTGCCGGCGGTAGAAGCCGCGCTGGTCGCCGAACACCAGTCGGGTGCGATCCGCCTTGACGATCACCTCCGGCAAGTCCAGGGGCACCTGCGTGAGCGCGACCCGCAGCTCGGCCACCAGAACGTGGGGTTCCAGCCGGACCTCGAAGGTCCGCGGCTGGTAGCCCATCCGCCGGATGTCGAACCAGTGGGCTCCGGGCGCGAGCTCCACGCGGAACTTCCCGGCGTCGTCCGTGATCCCGCCGACGTCGCCATCCACCTTCACGAAGGCGCCCACCACGGGGCCGCCGGTCTGAAAGTCGCCCACCACGCCCGACACCGTGACGCGCACCAGCGGAGGCGCGCCTTGCCCGTGGGCCGGCGCCCCGCCCACGGACCCGCCGGCGAGCATCAGGAGAGCGGCGTGCCGCAGCGCGCTACACATCGTGCCCAAACCTACTGCGCCGCGCGGCAGGATGCGAAGGGCCGCTGGACTCGCAGTACCCCACGGGGGATATTCACGCCGGACTGCGAAGGGAGTGACCATGGGCCGATTCCTCGGAGCATTCATCTGCTTGGCGGTGCCGGCGACTCTCGTCCTCGAGCCCCTGCCGGCTCAGCAAGATCCCGGCCTCACGCGACTCGAGCGCGAGATCACGCG
>JACPAP010000176.1 GCA_016180765.1 Gemmatimonadota bacterium | reverse complement strand
GTAATTGGCTCCACAATTCCTCCGTGATGAACGGCATCACCGGATGGAGCAGCCGGACTGCGGTTTCGAAGACGTAGGCCAGCACTGCCCGCGCAGCGTGGCCTCCCGGAGCCTGCCCGTAGAGCCGTGGTTTCACCTGCTCCAGGTACCAGTCGGCTACCTCGTCCCACAGGAAGTGATACACGGCGTTGGCCGCATCGCTCAGGCGAAACTTCTCGAGCGCGTCGGTGGCGGCCTGGATCCCCCGCTGCGTGCGGGACAGGATCCAGCGATCCGCCAGCTCCAGATCGTCCCGCGGGATCGCGGTGACGGAGACCGGCGTCTCGGTGAGCGTGGGCAGGATCAGCCGGCCGGCGTTCCACAGCTTGTTGGCGAAGTTGCGGCCCGGCGCGAAGCTGGTTTCGAGATCGTTGGGGTCGAGCAGGATGTCGGTGCCGAGCGGAGCGGCGGCGACCACGGTGAAGCGCAGGGCGTCGGCGCCGAAGCGGCGGATCACCTCGAGCGGATCGATTCCGTTCCCGGCGGACTTGGACATCTTGCGGCCCTGATCGTCCCGCACGATCCCGTTCAGCACCACGGTCTCGAACGGCCGCTCACTCAGGAAGTGGTAGCCCAGCATCACCATGCGGGCGACCCAGAAGAAGATGATGTCGGGCCCGGTCACCAGCGTGTGCCCGGGATAGAAGCGCTGGAGATCTGCGGTGCCGTCCGGCCACCCCAGCGTGGCAAACGGCCACAGGCCCGACGAGAACCAGGTGTCCAGCACGTCCTCGTCCTGGCGCGCCGGCTGGCCGCAGCTGTCGCAGCGCGCCACGTCGGTCTCGGAAACCGTGATGTGCCCGTCGGGACAATACCAGGCCGGAATCCGGTGCCCGAACCAGATCTGGCGGGAGATGTTCCAGTCCCGGATCTGGGTGAGCCAGTGCTCGTACACCGCGCCCCAGCGCTCCGGCACGAACGTCAGGCAGCCGCGCCGGTACTGGTCCAGCGCCCGGTCGGCCAGCGGCTTCATTTTCACGAACCACTGATCGGACAGGCGAGGCTCGACCAGCGTGTTGCAGCGGTAACAGCGCCGCACGGCGTGGTGGTGCGGCTCGATCTTCTCCAGGAGGCCGCGCTCGCGGAGCATCGCCACCACGCGCTCCCGCGCCGCCATCCGGTCCAGGCCCTCGAGCTCCGCCGGCACGCGGCGGCCCACGGGATCGCCCGGGTCCCGCATGCGCCCTTCCGGGTCCATCACCAGCGGCATGGGCAAGTGGAACCGCTGGCCGATCTCGAAGTCCGTGGCGTCGTGCGCGGGGGTGATCTTCACGAACCCGGTCCCGAACTCGGGGTCCACGGCGGCGTCCGGGACTACGGCCAGCGCGATCTCGGTGAGCGGCAACTGGACGCGCTTGCCGATGGTCCATTTGGTCTTGGCGTGGTCGGGATGGACTGCCACGGCCACATCGCCGAGCATGGTCTCGGGGCGCGTGGTGGCGACGATGACGCGGGGTCCGGGGTCCGGGACCCGGGACCCGGGTTGCGCCGTCCCGGACCCCGGATCCCGGACCCCGGTCCCCGTGTCCACCAGCGGATACCGGATGTAGTACAGCTTCCCCTCCGTCTCATGAAACTCGGCTTCCTCGTCGGACAGCGCCGTCAGGCACCGCGGGCACCAATGAATGACCCGGTGGCCCCGGTAGATCAGGTTCTGCCGGTACAGGGTCACGAACACATGTCGTACCGCCCGGGAGTATCCCTGGTCCAGCGTGAAGCGGGTTCGGCTCCAGTCGCAGGAGGCTCCCAGCGCCTTGAGCTGATCGAGGATGATGCCGCCCTTTTCCTTTTGATACGTCTCCACCCGCCGGAGGAAGGCCTCCCGGCCGATTTGGAAGCGGGTGGTGCCCTCTTTGGCGAGCTGGCGCTCGATGACCGTGTGCGTGGCGATGGCCGCATGGTCGGTGCCGGGCAGCCACAGCACGGCGCGCCCGCGCATCCGCTCGAAGCGGATCAGGACGTCCTGGATGGTGTTGTTGAGGCCGTGACCCATGTGCAGGATGTCGGTCACGTTGGGCGGCGGAATGACGATGACGTACGGCCTCGCCGTCGGGTTGTCCGTGGGCTGGAACACGGCGGCGTCCGCCCATCGTTGGTAGATGGACGATTCCGCGGCCCCGGGGTCGTATTGCGGAGAAAGCTCGGTCTGCGTCATCGGTCTCCGACCTCAGGCCCGCCCAACGAGTACTGCTCCAGGCACCCTGGCAGGCCGATGTGACGGAGAGATATCACCGCAGAGGACGCAGAGATGAACTGAGAGAGCGCCGAGGAGGGATGGTGTGGGGTTCTCACTCGAACGACCTCTGCGCTCTCTCTTTATGACCTCTGCGCCCTCTGCGGTGGATTTCGCTCGATCTCGGCCGTAGGCGGTGCCAGGTCACGGGAGCGGGATATCCTGCCCCTCGACCAGAAGGCGATTGATCACGGTGAACCCGGGTGCCGCCCGCTGCGCGACGGCGGCCGCGCGTTCCCGCGCCGCCGGGTTGGGCACCCGGCCAACCAACTCGAGCAGCTTTTCCCCTAGCACCCGCGGCCGCGCCTTGAGGTAGCGAGTCCCGGCCTCGGCCTCCAGCGCGTTCCGAACCGTCCGCTCGATCCCGGCGGCATCCGCCGGGGCCCCAGCCGGACGGAGCCGCCCCACCGCCCGCCGAACCCGATCGGCATCCACGTCGCCCAGCCACTCGCCCGCCACCAGGCCTGCCAGCAGGCCCACGCCGAAGCCGGCGGCGGCCGCCAGCGTGATCCCGGCAACGCTCTCGCTACGCTTGGGCCTCATTCACCGCCGCTCGGCAGGGTTCGCCACAGAGCACGCAGAGACCGCAGAGGACATCTTGGATACTTGCCTCAGGTCATTCGGCTTCATCTCGGCGTCCTCACTGCGGTCTCTGCGGTTCATACATACACGCGGCAAGTTTAGCTATTATAAGACCTTGACTTTGCTATTGGTATGGTGAGTTGTGAACGCCCCGAGCCGTCATGATGACGTGGTGAGCCGCCGCATGCTGCTCTTCTCGGGCGGCGTGGTCCTGGCGCTGGTACTGGCGATTGGCGCGTTCTTCGCGCTGCGCGGACGGACCGTACCGCTGTGGGGTACGCGACCCTCCACCCCTCGCGCCACGACCCGATGACCGGCGAGATCCGGATCACCCTGCCCGACGGGTCGGTCCGCGCGCTGCCCGCCGGGGCGACGGCGCGGGCCGTGGCAGAATCTATTGGGGTACGGCTCGCCCGGGACGCGGTGGCGGCCAAGGTGAACGGCGAGATCTGGGATCTGAGCCGGCCCATCCACCAGGATGCCGCCGTCGAGATCCTGACTCCCAACAGCGCGGACGCCCTCTATGTGCTGCGGCACTCCTCGGCGCACATCCTGGCGACCGCGGTGCGCCAGCTCTTTCCCGAGGCCAAGATCGGGTTTGGGCCCCCCATTGACGACGGGTTCTACTACGACTTCGAGGTCCCCCGGCCGTTCACGCCGGAGGACCTGGAACGCATCGAGCAGCGGATGCACGAGGTGGTGAAGGCGGATTACCCATTTGTGCGGGAGGAAGTGGACCGGCAAGACGCGCGCCGCCGCTTCAAGGACGATCCCCTGAAGCTCGAGCGTCTGGAGGAGCTGGGGGACGACCAGATCATCTCGGTCTACACGGACGGCCCGTTCGTGGATCTCTGTCGCGGGCCTCACGTCCCCGGGACCGGCCACGTCAAACACTTCAAGCTGCTGCACGCGGCGGGGGCGTACTGGCGCGGGGATTCGCGCCGCCAGATGCTCCAGCGGATCTACGGCACGGCCTATTTCAGCAAGGACGATCTTGCGGCCGACCTCCGGCGGCGCGAAGAGGCCGAGCGACGGGACCACCGGGTGCTGGGGAAGCAGCTCGACCTGTTCAGCATCCAGGAGGACATAGGACCCGGGCTCATTCTGTGGCACCCCCGGGGCGCCACCATCCAGTTCGAGCTGCGGCGGCTCATTGAGGACGAGATCCTGAAGCGGGGCTACCAGCTGGTCTACACCCCGCACGTCACCCGGGAGCAACTCTTCTTCCGGTCCGGGCACCTGCCGCTCTACGAGCACAACCAGTATCCGGCCATGGCGGCCGGGGCCGGCGAGGCGGAGGACATTCGGTATCGGACCAAGCCGATGAACTGCCCCATGCACATCCTGATCTACGCCTCGCGTCAGCGCTCGTACCGGGACCTGCCGATCCGGCTGGCCGAGGTGGCCAACGTGTACCGGAACGAGCTGTCGGGGACGCTGCACGGCATGCTCCGGGTGCGCGGCCTCACCATGGACGACGCCCACATCTTCTGCCGGGAGGATCAGATCGAGCAGGAGATTTTCGAGATGCTCGACCTGACCGACTTCGTCCTCAGCCAGACGTTCGGCCTGCAGTACCGCCTCGACCTCGCCACGCGACCGGAGAAGAAGCTGGGCAGCGACGAGGTCTGGGACGTGGCGGAGGGCGCGCTCAAGCGGGCGCTGGAGCGCGGGAAGCTCACCTACGGTCTCGACGTGGGCGGCGGCGCGTTCTACGGCCCCAAGATCGACGTCAAGCTCAAGGACGCCATCGGCCGCGAGTGGCAGGGAACCACGATCCAGCTCGACTACGAGCTGCCGGAGCGGTTCCAGCTGGAGTACGCCGGCTCCGACAACCGGCCGCATCGCCCCGTGATGATGCACCGGGCGATCTACGGCACCCTGGAGCGGTTCGTGGGCATGTTGATCGAGCACTTCGCGGGCGCGTTCCCGGTGTGGCTGGCGCCGGAGCAGGTGCGCGTGTTGCCCATCGCCGAGGCGCAGATCGCCGGGGCCCGCGCGATGCACGAGCGCCTGCGCGCCGCGGGCATCCGTTCCTCGGTTGACGATCGCAACGACACGCTGAACTACCGGGTGCGGGATGGGGAGTTGATGAAGGTCCCCTATATGGCGGTGGTCGGGCAGCGCGAACTGGAGCAGGGGACCGTGGCGGTGCGGGTGCGCGGGGCGGGCAAGAAACAGGAGATCCTGCCGGTGGACCAGTTCATCGCGCGAGTCAAGGGGGAGATCGCGACGCGGGCCCTCGCACCTTGAGAGCCTGGCGCGGCCAAGGTTAGAATGCGGACTGTGAGAAGTGAGGTGTAAGAAGTGAGAAGTCGGACTTCATCAACTTCTCACTTCTCATGTCTTACATCTCATCCATTGCCAGCACCAAGGCGGTCAGCATGCCGGATCCAGCTCGCAGCCCGGTCATTCTCAGTGCCACGCGGACGCCCATCGGGAAGTACCTCGGCGGCCTGGCTCCGCTCAAGGCGACCGAACTGGGCGCGATCGCCATTCGCGAAGCGGTCAAGCGCGCCGGGATCGAGCCGGGCGCCGTCGAAGAAGTGATC
>JACPAP010000175.1 GCA_016180765.1 Gemmatimonadota bacterium | reverse complement strand
GTCGCGTCGCTGCGGCGCTGGAACGGAATGTTGGCCGGTGACGTCTTACGGGTGGGACAGCGCCTGACCGTGGCCCCGCCGCTTACCGACGGCGGCTCGCGGTAGGACTCAGCACCGAACTGGCGTAGCCGTTCCCGGGTTCCTGCCCTACGCCCAGCAGCTGATTCACCTTCGCCGGACCGCGGTTGTACGCCAGGAGCGCCAGCCGCAAGTCCCCCTGATACGTGTCGATCAGGTCGTGCAGGTACCGGAAGCCGATGGTCAGGTTTGTGGCGGGGTCATAGAGCCGCTTCAACGTGATGCCGGGCTGGTAGAACCGCGCCGTTCGGAGCTGCACCTGGGCCAACCCGATCGCCTGGGCGGAGCTGGTTGCCCGGGGATTGAAGTAGCTTTCGACTTTGACCAGACGAAACGCCAGGTCCGGGTCCAGGCCCTCCCGCAGGGCCGTATCGTAGATCAGCGCCACCAGGTCCGACGGGACCTGATAGCGCGACGATAAGTCCAGCAGGGCGCGCGCCCGCTGAAGCTCCAGTTGCATCAACTCCAGCTCGCCACTGGTGCGGTCCAGCGAGCTCCGCAGGTTGGTCAGCTCCTTCACCATGGCGGTGCCCGTGTAGGTGGCACCGCCTTCCCCGGTGCCGCCCCGCGCCGCCAGCGCGCGCACCGTCGAGACCAGCAATAAGCACGCCACGAACAGGGCCAGGCCCCGCAGCATGAGTACCTGCGTGGCCGTCAGTCGCGGCCCTCGCCCGGTGGCTTGGTTCGCCAACGTCGGTGCAGTCATGAGACTCCTGTTCCCCAGGGCAGCTGCCCGGTCACCCGGGACGCCGCCAGTCGCCCGACTTGCCGCCGGCCTTCTCCAGCAGGCGGATCTCTCCGATCTCCATCCCGCGGTCCGCCGCCTTGACCATGTCATAGACCGTCAGCAACGCCACGGCGACCGCCGTCAACGCCTCCATCTCCACCCCGGTCCGCGCCGTGGCGCGCGCCGTGGCGCGAACGCGCACGCCGGGGAGGGTGGGGTCGAGGGAGACATCCACCGAGACGTGGTCCAGCGGGAGCGGGTGACACAGCGGGATCAACTCCGCGGTGCGTTTCGCGGCCATGACCCCCGCCAGCTCGGCCGTCGTCAGTACATCCCCTTTGGGGCCGGCGTTTCGCTCGACCTCCTCGAGCGCCTCGCGCGCCATCCGAATGGCGCCTTCAGCGACGGCCGTCCGCTGGGTGGCCGACTTTTCGCCCACGTCCACCATGCGTGGCCGGCCGGCCGAGTCCAGGTGAGACAGGGTCACGCCAGCTCCTCCAGTTCTCTCGCCAGGACCGCCAGTGCCAACTGGGGATTGGCGTTGCCCTGCGCCTCGATCCGGATCCGCTCCACCGCCTGGAGGGCGGCGACGCGGCGTCGCAGACGCTCCGGATGCTCTCGTGCCTCCGTCGCGGCACCATCGCGCAACCGTACCGCCAGCGCGTCCAAACCCGCCGTAAAGTCCCCGCGCGCGGCCCAAGGGGCCTGTGCCAGAGCTTCCGCCGCCCAGCGGGCGGGTCCCCCGCGCACGGCGGCCAGAAGCCGATCAGCGGCCTTCTCGGCGGCGTCGCCCTCCCCACCGGATGCCAGCGCCCGACCGATGCTCCCCTGAGCGAGTAACACGCGTTGCTCGAGGGCCGCCCCGCGGGGTGGCGGGTCCAACTCCGCCTGGAGGAAGCGCCGCACGGCCTCGTCCCCCACGCCGCCCACGCGAACCGGGATGAGGCGCGAGCGAATCGTGGGCAAGAGCGAGCGTGCCTCTCGAGCCGTGAGGATCAAGCAGGTATCCTCAGGGGGTTCCTCCAAGACCTTGAGCAGCGCGTTCGCCGCCTCCTGGCTGGCTTCCTGGACCACCAGACGCTCGGCATTGCCCAGGATCACCACTTTCCGGGCCCCGGCAAATGGGCGCAGGTTGACTCGGCGCTGTAACAGCCGAATGCTCGCCAGGGGGTGGCTTGCCATGGGCTCCGGCGGCCCGTACAACGGGTCCGACCTCCGGCCTGCGATGGCCTCGGCCAGCAGCGCCTCCACTTCGTCGATCTGCTTGTCCTGGTCGCCGGCCTTGGGACGGACCACGGGGATGAACCAGTGCAGGTCCGGGTGGTTGAGGGCCAGCACCCGCCGGCAGGAGTCGCACTCTCCACACGGGCCGCCGGGCCCGCGGTCGCAGAGCAACCCCTGGGCAACCCAGACCGCCAAACGCTGCTTGCCGACCCCTGCGGGGCCGACCAACAGGGTCGCTTGCGGGAACCGGCCGGAGGCGAGCGTGCCTTCCAGCCGGTTCAACAACGGCTCATGGCCGTAGACCGGGCGAAGAACCATGCTGTGCAAAGATACCCAACCGTGCCATCGGGTTGTACCAAGATGGGATAACCATATGAGCAGTCAATGAGTTACGCATCTTGCAACGCCCGCCCGCCTCCCGGGTCGAGCTCCTGAAATATGAGTGACTCCTCGCTTCCATCGACGTCCGACCTCGAATTCTGTGAGTCGCTGCTCACTAGCCCAGCGCCGGAGCCGTGCTTGGCCCATCCTGAGCGTCGTGGTGCAAGGATAGCTGCCTGAGGCACGCGGGGCGTCATCATTCGGTTGCCGGAGCGTTACCTTTTGCCGCGCGAAGAACCGATTAGCTGGCAGGTCACGGCATGGAGGATGGTGGGTATGACCAGGCTTGGAGTGCTGACCATGGCTTTGGCGGCAGCGGCGAGCGCCGTGCACGCGCAGGTGGCTGACATCGTTCTTACGGGCGGTCGCGTCTGGGCCGGTCCCGGGACACCGGTCACGGGGCCGGAAGCCCCCAGCGCCGTCGCGGTGAAGGACGGCCGGGTGATGGCCGTAGGGCAGGATGCGGAGATCGAGCGGCTGGCCGGGCGACAGACGCGTAGGGTCGCGCTTGCCGGCCGCCGTGTGGTACCGGGTTTCATGGATAGCCACACCCACTTCCTGGGTGGCGGCTTTGAGCTGGCGGGCGTCCAGCTACGGGATGCCGGGACGCCCCGGGATTTCACCCGTCGGATCGGCGAGTACGCTCGGCGCCACGCCGGCCAGTGGGTGCTGGGCGGAACCTGGGATCATGAGCTGTGGGGTGGCGCTCTGCCCCGGCGGGATTGGATCGATTCGCTGACCGCCCGGACGCCGGTGTTGGTAAGCCGGCTGGACGGCCATATGGCGCTCGCCAACACCCGGGCGCTCGAATTGGCCGGAGTGACCCGAGAGACCGCCGACCCTCCGGGCGGCACGATCGTGCGGTACCCGGACGGGCGGCCCACCGGAATTCTCAAGGACGCGGCCCAATCGCTGGTGGAACGCGTCATCCCCCCACCGTCGGATGCCGAACGGGACCGGGCCCTCCGCGCCGCGGTGGATCACGCCCTGGCACGGGGGGTGACGCTGGTGGCGGACATGGGGTCCTGGGAGGGCCTGGCCACCTACCGGCGGGCGCAGGCCCGGCGGGAGTTGGGGCTTCGAGTGTATGGCGTGGTACCCTTGGCCAGCTGGGAGCGGTTGGCGGAGCTGGTTGCCAAGGAGGGTCGGGGAGACCACCGGCTGTTCTGGGGCGGGGTCAAGGCGTTCGTGGACGGTTCGCTGGGTTCGACCACGGCCTGGTTCTACCAGCCCTACCAGGACGCGCCGGAGACCAGCGGGCTGGTGGTGACGGATACCACGGAACTCTGGCGTTCGATCGTCTCGGCGGACTCCGCCGGGCTGCACGTGATCGTGCACGCGATCGGTGATCGCGCCAACGACTGGCTGCTGGACACCTTCCGGGACGCCCGCTCCCTGAACGGTGCGCGAGACCGGCGATTCCGGATCGAGCACGCGCAGCACTTGACCCCGGCGGCGATCCATCGGTTCGCCGAGCTGGGCGTGATCGCCTCCATGCAGCCGTACCACGCGATTGACGACGGCCGCTGGGCCGAGAAGCGCATTGGGCCGGAGCGGCTCAAGACCACCTACGCGTTCCGGGATCTGCTGGATGCCGGTGCCCGCCTGGCGTTCGGCAGCGATTGGACCGTGGCGCCGATCGACCCGCTGCTGGGCATCTACGCGGCGGTCACGCGCCGGACGATCGACGGGGCCACCCCCAACGGCTGGGTCCCGGCGCAGAAGATCACCGTGGGGGAGGCGCTGACGGCGTACACCACGAACAATGCGTTCGCCAACTTCCTGGATCACGTCCTGGGGACCCTGGAGCCCGGCAAGTACGCGGACCTGGTGGTGCTGTCGGAGGACCTCTTCGCGATCGACCCGGTCGAGATCGAGAAGGTGAAGGTGGATGTGACGATGGTGGAGGGGGAAGTGGTCTACCAGCGGGAAACGGGAAAAGGGAACAGGTGAAGCGTCGAGGTCAGACCTTTCCCTTTTCCCTTTTTCCCTTTCCCGTTTCCCCCGTCGTTATCTCCCGCGCCAGATCTTCCAGCGGTCCACCACCTCGTCGCCACGGACCACGTGGTACTCGTCGAAGCAGGCCGTGGTCAAGCAGGAGTGATTCGGCAGAACTCGGAGCCGTTCGCCAACGGGGAGCGGCGCGTTGACGACGCCGTGCTCCTGGCTGAGCGATACCAGGCGAGCGTCCGCGCGCAGCAGGCCACGGTCGTAGTCCTCGAAGATCTCGCCCATGGTCCGATGGAGACCGCGTTCGGGTCCGGCGTCCTTGGAGAGGGCCAGCGCGCCCGCATCGACCACGCTGTGGCGGGCCCCGGGCTGCGAGGACACCACGCTGGCCAGCACGGTCACGGCGCAGTCGGTGACGCCGCACGAGCCAAGCACCGTCTGGGTGTAGTCATAGAAGGCGTAGTTGCCCGGCCGGGCTTCATCCACCCCGTCCAGCCGCACGACCACGCTCAGGGCCGGTGTGGAGCCCACGCTCACCCGAGGAACGTGGATCCCCGCCTCGCGCAGTCGCGCCGCGAACGCCGTCATCACCCGCCGCTCTTCCTCGGCGATGGCGGCCATCTCGGAGCGTGAACCCGCGTGATAGGCGTGGCCTGAATGGCTGAGGATGCCCGCGAACCGCAGAACTCGGGACTCATGGAGCGCCCGCGCCAACTCGAGCGACGTGTCCGCGCAGGGGTCCACGCCCGCCCGGTGGTACCCGCAATCCACCTTGAGCCAGACGTGGAACGGGTGCCCGAACCGTTCCAGCGCGGCCACCGTGTCCGGCGTGTCGGCCACCAGGCCCAGCCGGACGCGGCCGGCCACGGCCTGCGCCTCGCGGAGGCGGGTGAGCGGCACGGGAAACGCCCAGGTGAGGTCGTCGAATCCGTGCTGGGCGAAGACCTGCGCCTCGTACAGCGTGGACACCGTGATGCCGGCGGCGCCCAGGGCCCGCTGCCGCTGGGCGATCTCGACGCACTTGTGCGTCTTGAGGTGCGGGCGGAGCGCCACGCCCAGCGCCC
>JACPAP010000259.1 GCA_016180765.1 Gemmatimonadota bacterium | reverse complement strand
GGGTGCGAGGCCAGTCCGGGGTAGTGCACGGCGGCGACCTTGGGGTGTTCTGCGGCCCAACTCGCGAAGGCCAACCCGTTGGCGTTGTGCCGCTCCATGCGTACCGCCAGGGTCTTCAGGCCCCGTTCGATCAGCCAGGCCGCGTGCGGGTCCAGCGCCTGGCCCCAGACCTGCATCAGCCGGCGGACCTCCTCCACCGGCGCCTCACTCCCGGCCACGGCGCCCGCGATCACGTCGGAATGGCCGTTCAGGTATTTGGTGGCGCTGTGGATCACCAGGTCCGCGCCGTGCTCCAGGGGCCGGAGATTGATGGGCGTGGCGAACGTCGAGTCCACGATCAACGCGATCCCTTCGCTCTTGCCCAGCTTCCCCAGCGGTCCCAGGTCCAGCACCCGCATCAAGGGGTTGGTGGGCGTCTCCACGAAGATCGCCCGCGTGTTCTCGCGCAGGTGGCTCTTCCAACGGCCGGTGCTGGGGTCCACGAAGGTCACCTCGATCCCGAAGCGGCCGAACTCCTCCGCGAAGAGCCGGTAGGTGCCGCCGTAGATCCAGGCGCTGGAGACTAGGTGGTCCCCCGGCCGGAGCACCGCCAGATGGGCCAGTGCGGTGGCCCCCATGCCGCTGGCCACGAAGATGGCGTGTTCCGCCCCTTCCAGCGCCGCGAGCCGCGCCCCGAGGTCTACCTGGTTGGGATTGTTGCCGTAGCGGGTGTAGAGCACCTCCTCGGTCGAGCCGACCGGCTGGACGAAGGTGCTGCTCTGATAGATGGGCGAGGCGACCGGGCTCTTCTCGGCCCGCCGGTCGAGCTTGCCGTGGATGCCGAGGGACGAGGGTCCGAGGCTCTTCCGCCGCATCAAACCGCGGGCCCCGGACCGACCCGGTATGGGGCGGGCGGACTGTAGCTGCCGGCGTGGGCGACCACGAGGCCACGCTCCAACAGATCCTCGAGGGCCGCCCGGGCCACGTCCGGAGAGAGATCCAGGCGGCGGGCGACGTCCTCGGGCGCGGCCGTGCCGGCCTGCGCCAGGGCGCCGAACACGCGCCGTGCCGCTTCGGGGAGCGCGCCCACGAGGTCGAGCGCCCCACCCGTGTCCTGGACCACCACGGCCAGGCGGTGGCGCTCCAGGACGAACTGGAGGGCCTCGCGATGCGCCGCGGTGACGTTGAGCAGCACGAACGATCGCACGGCGCCCTGCTCGCGCAGCAAGCGGCCCACGATTTCGTCGGCGCACGACAGGTCCAGGCATCGCACCGTGCCAAAATCGATCGCGGCGGCCCGGCCGTCGCCATCCCGCGCCAGGTCCCGCTCGATCGCTTGACGCACGGCCTGGCCGGTGCGGCGGGTGACCAGATCGCCGTATTCGTCCGATACGGTCCGCTGGAGGATGTCCTTGAGGTCAATGCGCAGCATGACCGGCTCCGCCGTCTTGGGCTGGAATGATCATGAGAATCTGGCTTCCCGGGAACTCCGCCAGCCCTTGCGCCAGGGGGACGTCGTCGTCCCAGGGGGGGACCAGCGTGAAGCGTGCCGTGCCGCTCCGCACGGCGAATTTCCCGGACCACCGGCCGAGATAGCGCCGGATGCCGGCGAGGCCCTGGCCGCGGCCGGGATCCCGGAACCGGCTCACGCCCTGGACCAGGGCGGCTTCCAGCGCGGTGCCGTCGCTCCAGCGCTCGCCGTACCGTTTAGCCTGCGAGGCTTCGAGGGAGCGGCGGAACCCGATGCCGGCGTCGGCCACGGCGATCACCACCACGCGCCGCTTGAGGGTACGACGCCAATGGTAGGTCTGCACCGCCACCCACCCGAGCGTGCCGGCATGTTCCACAATATTCTGACACGCCTCGGAAAGCGCCATAGCGAATCCCATCGTCGCTTGCGCCTCCAGCCCCAGTTCCCGTGACAGGATCGCGGCGGCGCGTTCCTGGATCCGGTCCACCACGCCGTGGACGTCGTCCGCCCCCCGGACCGGGGTGACCTCGAGCAGCACGTCCGACGCGCTGCTCGCCGCCACGCGCGGGACCTTGCCGTGCAGCTCGAAGTACTCGGCGGCGTGACCAAAGAACCCCGCCCGCGCCCAGTAGTGCGCCACGTCGCGGTCCGCCGGCAGGGTGAGCAACGGCCGCTCGCGCTGCCGCTCGATCTGCGCCTGGCCCGCCGCCAGCAACCCCACCAGCCCGTACGGCGAGGCCCACTGCGTGGCGTGCGCGTCGAACAGCAGCCGCTCCGAGCCGCCGGCGGCTACGCCATCGGCGAACTGATCAAAGCTCCGGTCGTCGAAGTGGGCGGGAACCTCGACCACCCGGGTCATCGTGGGGCGATGGCTCCCCGCAGGTGATAGTGCAGGCGGGAGGCCCCGCGGGCGGTGACGTTCCGCGCCGCCATGCGGTTCGCGTCCGCCAGCGCGGCCTCGACCCCTTCCCCCTCCAGCAGCCGCGCCACCAGGGTGGCGCCGAACACGTCGCCGCAGCCGGTGGGGTCGCCGGATTCGAGCACCTCCGGGGCCGGAAGCCGGGCGGTGCGGAGCGGCCCCCCGGCGGGCCGGGCGTCGCGGGGCCGAAACGTGAACGAGGGTGTCGCGACGTACGCGGCCCCGCGCGGGCCCAACGTCACCACCAGCAGTCCCACGCCGGCGTCGAAGGCGCTCGCGGCTGTGGCCATCGGGTCCGGACCCACGCGGGCCATTTCGTCTTCGTTCAGCTGTACCACGTCAAAGCAGGAGAACCAGGCCGGCGCGTCCGGCAGGTCCTTCGGCCGGCGAAGACCGTTTTCCGCCACGTCGAGCAGGAGGCTGTGGAAATCGGCGTACATGGGTCCGCTGAACCCCCGCCGGAGGGCCCTGGCAGTGTCGAGATCCAGCTCGAAGCCGGAGATGAAATTCACGTACAGCGCGTCGAGGTCCCGGACCATGGGGCCGAGTTCCGGCCAGCGCCATCCCGGAATCCCGCCGGACATGCACTCGGTGCGACGTTGAATGGACGAATAGTGAAGCACCACCCGGTTGTTGGGCTCGGGCACCTCGACGAATCGGGCGCCCGGGGGCACGCGGGAGAGCGAGCCCAGGAACGCGGTGGCCTGGCCCGCCACGTCGCGCCCCACCTTGATGAGCGGTACCAGGACCCAGTCCTCGGGCAGGGTCGCTTCGAACGCCGCCAGGGCGTAGGCGATCCCGCCCCACTCCTCCACCGGCTCCGGCGCGATGCCCCGGCCGTAGATGCGGTCCCACACCATGGTGCCGATGACGCCCAGTCGTCTCACACCTGGCCCCAGCGCTGCACCTTGAACGTGGCCGCCGCACCGTAGACGCCGGCCGTTCCGGTCAACGCGCCGGGCACGATGCGGCAGGCGGCCACGGCCGGCTCGAAGGCGCGGCGGCGGACCTCTTCCCGGAGCGGCGCGAACAACTGCTCCCCCGCCAACGTGACCCCGCCGCAGATCACCACGACCTCGGGATTGAGGAGGTTCACCACGCTGGCGATGGTAGCGCCGAGGAAGCGGGCCGTATCCCGCACCACCTCCTTGGCGAAGTCGTCGCCGTCGTGGGATGCGCGGTAGACGACTTGCGCGTCGATGGCCTTGAGATCGCCGTTCACGTACTGCGCCAGCTTGGAGGTGGCGCCCGCCTGGAGACCTTCCACCGCCCGGGCCGCGATGGCCGGGCCGGAGGCGTAGGCCTCGATGCACCCGTAGTTGCCGCACTTGCAGCGGCGCCCGTTCAGGTCAATGGACGTGTGCCCGATCTCGCCGGCCACGTCCGACGCGCCGTGGAACAACTGGCCGTCGAGCACGATGCCGCCGCCCACGCCGGTGCCGATGGTCAGGCCCACCACGAACCGGGCGCCCCGCGCGGCGCCCTGCCACCATTCCCCGAACACCGCGCAGTTGGCGTCGTTGTCCAGCGTGGAGGGCAGCTGCACCGCGTCGGCGATCCGATCGCGTAGCGGCATGTTGCGCCAGGTCAGGTTGGGCGCGAAGATCACGATTCCGCGCTTGGTGTCGAGCGGCCCCGGCGCCCCGACCCCCACTCCCGCCACCTCGGCACCGGGAGCCTCACGCCGCGTGCCCTCCACGCACGCGCCGATCATCCGCACGATCACCTGCACCACCGCCTCCGCTCCCTGCTGCACCGGGGTGCGCTCGCTGGCGAGCGCATACACCCGGCTGCCGTCTTCCGGCACCGCGCCCACGACGATGTTGGTCCCGCCCAGGTCCACGCCGATGATGACGCGCATCGTTCCTCCGCTCACTCGACCTGGAGCACGGCGAGGAACGCTTCCTGCGGGATCTCCACGGTGCCCACCTGTTTCATGCGCTTCTTCCCTTCCTTCTGTTTCTCCAGGAGTTTGCGCTTCCGGGTGACGTCGCCGCCATAGCACTTGGCGGTCACGTTCTTGCGGAGCGGGCGAATGCTCTCGCGGGCGATGATCTTGGAGCCGATCGCCGCCTGAATCACCACCTCGAACAACTGCCGGGGGATCAGCTCGCGCAGCTTGCCGGCGAGTTTCTTCCCCCAGTCGTGCGCCTTCATCCGATGAATGATCACGCTGAAGGCGTCCACCGGATCGCCGTTGATCAGCAGGTCCAGCCGCACCACGTCGCTCTGGCGGTAACCCAGGAACTCGTAGTCCAGCGACGCGTACCCTCGGCTGATGGTTTTCAGGCGGTCGTAGAAATCCAGGATGATCTCCGCCAGGGGGAACTCCCAGGTGAACTGCACCCGCGTGGGGTCGAGGTAATGCATCCCCAGGTACACGCCGCGGCGTTCCTGGCCCAGCTGCATGATGGCGCCGATGTAGTCCGCCGGGGTGGTGATGCGCGCCTTGACGAACGGCTCCTCGACCCGGTCCACGGTGGAGCCATGCGGCATCCTGGTGGGGTTTTCGACCACCTCCATGGAGCCGTCGGTCCGATACGCGTGATACTCCACGTTGGGGACCGTGCTGATGAGGTCGAGGTCGAACTCCCGCTCTAAGCGCTCGCGCACGATCTCCATGTGGAGGAGACCTAAGAAGCCGCAGCGGAAGCCGAAGCCCAGGGCCACCGACGTTTCCGGCTGGTAGTGCAGGGCGGCATCGTTCATCTGGAGCTTGGCCAGCGCGTCGCGCAGCTCCTCGTATTGATTGGGTTCGGTGGGGTAGAGCCCCGCGAAGACCATGGAATGGACGTCGCGGTAGCCGGGGAGCATCTGCTGGGCGGGGCGCGCGGGATCGAGGATGGTGTCCCCCACCCGGGTTTCGCGCACGCCACGCACGTTGGCCACCACGTAGCCCACCTCGCCGGCCTCCAGCAGATCGGTGGGCTGGTGACTCAGCCGGAGGTAGCCTACCTCGGCCACTTCGTAATGGTCCTGGGCATGCGATCCGAAGGCGATCTCCATGCCGGGCCGGATGGCGCCGTCCACCACCCGGATGCTGGGAATGGCGCCGCGGTAGCGGTCGTAATAAGAATCGAAGATCAGGTCGCCCGCGGGCGTCGGCACGCGCCGGATGATCGCCTCCAGCAGCTCGGCGATGCCGACCCCCTCCTTCGCCGAAACGCGGAGGATCTCGTCGGCCGCCGGGCCCAGGAGCTCGGCCAGCTCGCCGGCCCGCCGCTCCGGCTCCGCGGCCGGGAGGTCGATCTTGTTGAGCACCGGCACGATCTCCAGCCCGGCGTCCAGCGCCAGCATGAGGTTACTGATGGTTTGCGCCTCGACGCCCTGGCTGGCGTCCACCACCAGGATCGCCCCCTCGCACGCGGCCAGCGAGCGGGACACCTCGTAGGTGAAGTCCACGTGCCCCGGCGTGTCGATCAGGTTGAGCTCGTAGAGCTCGCCGTCCTGGGCGCGGTAGTTCATGCGGACCGCATTGAGCTTGATGGTGATGCCGCGCTCGCGCTCCAGGTCCAGGGTATCCAGCACCTGGTCCCGCATCTGGCGTTTCTGGAGGGTGCCGGTGGCCTCGATCAGGCGGTCCGCCAGGGTGGACTTGCCGTGGTCGATGTGGGCCACGATGCAGAAGTTGCGGATCCGGTCCTGGCGCATGGGCGGGAATATAAGGTGAGGCGTGAGAAGTGAGACGTGAGATGGAGAAGCGTGGCGCTGGCCCCCCTCCGTCCGGCCGGATAACGTTAGCGCCAAGTTTTCTGCCGGAGCTCTGCATGACATCCCGTCGGGAATTCCTCCAATACTCCGCTGCCATCACCGCCGGCGCGTTCTACCGGGGCGAGTTCCCGGACGCCGTGGGGGCCGAGCAGCAAGCCGGTTCGCTGCCGCCCTCGATTGCGGCGCTCGCGTCCATGCGCGACCGCGCCATGCCGATCACCGTGGACGAGCGGCGCGCGCGGATCGAGAAGGCTAGGGCGTTGATGCGGGAGCACAGCCTGAACGGGATCCTGCTGTCCGGCGGCACATCCCTGGACTACTTCACCGGTATCGGTTGGGGCTTGAGCGAGCGGTTGCTGGCGCTGGTCGTGCCGGTGGACGGCAGGGCATTCCTGGTCTGCCCCGCGTTCGAGGCAGATCGCG
>JACPAP010000258.1 GCA_016180765.1 Gemmatimonadota bacterium | reverse complement strand
CCGCAATACGTCGGAAAACTCCCGGAGCGCGGCGCGGGCGGGCTCGGGCAGGCCGTGGTAGAGCCGCTGCACCTCCTCGGCGGTCGCCCTGGCCCCGGGGGCCAGCGCGGGGGCGGCGCCGCCGGGCAACGCCTCAAGCCCCAGCCCCGCCATCCTGACCAGCCACCGGCCGAACCTGGTCTTCCACAACCGGAGCCACCACTCGCCGCTCAGGTCCTTCCGCCGGTGGTAGCGGTACACGGCGATGCCGCCGGCGAACAAGTAGGAGAATGCCCCGACAACCATCGCCGCCGTGGCCAGGTCCGGGCCGATGAGCCCGGTCATCCCGGCGCCCGCGCCGAACAGCAACAGCCCATATGAGGCATACGTGGTACCTTCGGCGAGCTTCTCCGCCTGAGGGCCAAACTCGAAGGTCAGCTCCTCCCGCATCCGCCGCACATCGGTCGCCAGCGCGCGCAGCAGCTCCTCGTAGCTGGAGCCGGCGTTGACCGCGCGCCGGATCACGGGCATCAACAGCAGGGTGGGGAGCCCCAGCCACACCGCCAGCATCCCGCCCGCCACCGCCGCGTGGGTCCAGTTGCCGAACACCAGGGCGCCCACCATGACGCACAGCGTCCATACCCTCAGCACCGTGAGGCCGGTGCCCGATCGGGACATGACGCGCAACCGCCGCACGAAGGCCCGGACCGGGACCGGCAGATCCCCCGCGGCGTCGAGCACGGCCCTGAGCTCGGCCACCAGCTCGGCCGCGGTCTGCGGCCGCTCACCGGGGGGCTTGGCCAGGCACCGGGTGAAGGCGCGCGCCAGCGCCGTCCCGTCTTCCCCCTCCAGCACCAGGGGCGGCGCCGGCGCTTCCAGGTGCAGGCGCATGGTCTCGCGGGGCGTCGAGCCCTTGAACGGCAACCGCCCGCCGGCGGCATAGTAGCCCACCACGCCCAGCGCGTAGAGGTCGCTCCTCACGTCGAGCGGCTCGCCCCGCGCCTGCTCCGGGCTCATGTACGCGGGCGTGCCCACGATGAGGCGCTGCCCGCCGGTGCTGGCCGCGTCCTCCACGGCCGCGGCGATGCCGAAGTCCGTGACCAGAGCCCGGCCGCTCCCCTTCTCCAGCAGGATGTTGTCAGCCGTCAGGTCCCGGTGGATGACCCCGCGTGCATGAGCGTACTCCACGGCCCGCGCCACCTGGTACAACACCCGCGCGGCCTCCGTTACCGGAAGGCGGCCGCGGCGGACCCGCCGGCCCAGGGTTTCCCCCTCCACGTAGGCCATGGCGAAGAACAGGAACTCGCCCACCTGATCCACCGCGTGGATGGGCACGATGTTGGGATGCGACAGCCTGGCGGCGGTGCGGGCCTCCCGAAGCAGGCGCTCGCGCTCCATCGGCTGGGCGGCCCGCTTGGGCAGCAGCACCTTCAGGGCCACGGGACGGTCCAGGGCGACCTCCCGGGCCAGGTACACGATGGCCATGCCGCCGCGGCCCAGCTCGCGCTCCAGGACGTAGCGGTCCTTGAGCGCCTCCTTGAGCGCGGGGAACGGATCGGGCGGGGCGGGCAGCATGGTCATGAGGCTGCTACCTGGGCTGGACGTCGGCAAGGGAGGTCGCGGCGGCCCGCGTGATTCCGCCATTGGCTGCGTTCGTCGGGTTGCCACTCTGAGTTGCAGGCTCTCTATCCTGTACGGGCGGTTCGGCGCGTTTGTGGAGCGGCGCGTTGCATGGCCTTCGGCCCTGCCAGGGTTGCACCTCCGTTAAGGGTAGCCGGCGTGGTGGAACTGGTAGACGCGCACGCCCCGCAAGCGTGTGGGCGAAAGCCCGTGTGAGTGCGGCTGCGGAAACCCGCCTTCGGCGGTCCTCGCCGTGCTTCGCAACGAATCTCACCGCCGGCACCCGCCGCAACCGCCTGCCCGCCGAGTTGCGATGGCCGATCGGATCGCGTAGTTTCACCACTGCTTGCGGGGCGTGCGCGCAGCCGGTTTCGCTGCGGCAGAAGGGCTGGGTGAGTGATCGCTCGGCCCTTCCTTCTTTTGGCCCCGCGTTCACAGCACCACCGTGGTTCCGGACGCCATCAAAGCCTGGCCTTCGAGACACCGGATACTGGCCCACAAGCCCCTCTTCAAGCGGACCAACGCCGCTTCTACCACCGCTTGATGGCGGCGGACCTCCTGCTCCAGGATCACGCCCTCAACGATGGCCCCGCTCAGCGCGTGGGTCCACGCCCGCAGGCGGGCCGCCGAGACGGGCGGATCGGGGAAGAGATCGGGGTAGCGCTCGATCATATCGGCGATGTCCAGCGCCAGCGCCTGAAACTGCGCCGCTTCCCGGGGAATGGCGAACTCGAACTGGCCCTCGCGTGATTCCATGCCCACCTCCTGGTGAACGGACACTGCTAGGCGCGCTGCTTCGCTGCGGGCGGATCGAGTGGTGCACCACTCGATCCCTACTGCCCTACGACCCGCAGCCCACGGTTACAACTCCACCGTGACCGTGGCGCTCGGCTGCCCGGTGCCCGCCTTGTTCACCGCGAACACCCGGTAGTTGAGCTCGACCCCGCGAGGCTGATCGCTGCACAGCTCCTTGGTGTCGATGGAGATCCCGATGTCCTCCCACGGACCGGCTCCCTGCCTGCGCTGGATCCGGTAGACTCCGGGCGCGCCGCCCTCGACGGGCGGCTTCCAGGTAAGGATGACCCAGGTGTCGCCCTCCGCCTCGATCTTGATGTTGCGCACCTCGCCGGGCGGCTCGAGCGCCGAGGGGCCACGGCGGACGTTCCACCCCAGGCGTTTGAGCTTCTCCGGGTCGTCCCGCACGGCGTACTCGGCGTACTTGAGATCCGTCTGCAAGCTGCCACCCAGGTCCTTGAGGGCCTCGTCCTTCTCGTCGTGCTGCTCCCCCAAGGCGCTCTCGGCCGCCACCGCGCCGGTGCTGGCCCGCTGTACCCGCTCGAGCTTGGCTTTGAGCTCGGCGGCGGAAATCGGCGGGGAGGGAAAGTCGTCCGCCGCTTCCTCGAGACCCTGGGCCACCAGCACCGCCAGCGCCATGATCTCCGCTTCCGCTCGTGGGAATTCCATGACTACCTCCTGAAAGGGTGAGGGACTGCCGGCACACGCCGGAATGACATCGAACCAACGGGAAATCCGATCGCCCCGCGGCCTGGCCACACGGCCCGGAAACGGACTTGCATCAGGGTGCCACGGACTTGCAGGAGCCCGATGCGGACTTGCATCACAGTCGAGCGAATCCGCACGGGGCTCATGCAAGTCCGTACCGGGGCATGCAGGCTTGCTTGTGCCTCATGCGGATGCGCATCAGGCGCGGGGGAGTTCGCACGGCGCTGATGGGAGTCCGCAGCAGCGTCGTGGGAATCCGCATGGGGCCGGTGCGAATTCGCATGAGGCTCATGCAAGTCCGCATAGGGGTGATGCCGATCCGCAGGGGGGGTGATGCCAATCCGCATGGGGGTGATGCGAATCCGTATGAGGCTGATGCGAATCCGCATGGGGGTGATGCAAATCCGCATGGGGCGCGTGCGGATTTCCCTTTCGCCTACGCAAGTACTGTGACAGCAAGGGTGTGGCTGCTTTTGGCTCAGGTAGCGCCTCACGGCAACGCCCTCCCAACGACCACACCCAGGCCCATCGCGCCGAGGAGACGGAGGGCGGATCCCAGCCCGATCCGGGGCTTGCTCAGCTCGGCGATATGCCGTTTCGACAGGTCCTGATAGCTCGTGAACGCGGTCTGGTAACCGGTCTGGTAGGCAGCGGCGTTGGCGGCGACCAGGCGAGTGATCGAGTCCTGAAGCGCGCCGACCCGCAGCCGGAGCGAGTCCACGGCGAGCAGCTGGTCCTTCTGCGCCCGCCACGAGGCGGCGTTGGCATGGTCAATCACGAACGTCTCGGCGAACCAGGCCGGCACCAGCAGGTATTCCAGGCCCAGGGTGTCGCCGTCGTCGAAGGGCAGCGTCGTCAGGCCCCACGCCGAGGCGCCCAGCTCGGGGAACGCGGCGCGGAGTTGGTCCTGGAGGGCGCCCACCGTGCGGAGCTGGCGCACGGTGAGCTGCGCGGCGGCACGGCGGCGCTCGAGAGCGATCGCGGAATCGCGGAGCCGAGTGATTTCGGCTTCATGGGTTTGGCGCTGGATCGTGAGCGCCGCCTGTTGCCGCTCGCGCTCGCCCACCACGCTGAGGAGCGAGTCCCGCTGGCTGGTGAGCCGGGCGGCCTCGGCTTTGGCGCGGGCGATCGCGCCGCGGTTGCAGGTGGTGGGGACCGCCACCGCCAGGATCACGGCCGTGACGATGAGCGGGGGAACCAGCCTACGCATGGCGCACCTCCAGCCGGCTGGCGGTGGCCGCGCGGAAGCCCAGCGCCCCGGCCAGGCGGAGCACCGCCTTGCGGTCGCCCTGGACCAGCTCGTAGCCGATGGCGTGCGCGCCGGGCTCGGGGTGGTCGAGGCGGAGGTAGGTGCCGCGCCGCTCGAGCTCCATGAGGAGCGCCTTGACCAGGCTGCCGGCGGCGACCGCCATGGCGTCGATGCGCCGCAGGTTCTGGGCAAACAGCGTCTCGATCTGGCCGCTGGTCAACGCCGGCGGTCCCCTGCGGTGGGCCGGGGGTGTCACGGCCACCGGCTGGAGCGCGGCCCGCTCCTCCAGGATCTGCCACAGCCTGGGATCGGGCGCCGGGTCGCTCTTGTCGGGCCGCACCATGGCGTGGCCAATGACCCCTTCGAACGAAGCCAGCGCGTCGCCGTAGTAGTCGAAGGGCCGCTGGGGGTATCGCCGCGGGATGGGGAACCGCCGGCACAGCTCGTCCACCAGCGTGCCCAGGGATGCGAGCTGGGCGGGCTCGTAGCGATCGAACCAGCGGTAGCCGCGGTAGAGGCGTTCGGCGTCGAACGCTTCGTCCCTGGGCTTCCGGGTGCGCGGCGAGATCCGGTCGAAGCAGTAGAGCTGGCCGTCGTATGTGATCAGCGCGCCTTCGCTGGCGATCTCGATGCCGATGAAGCGGCGCTCGAAGGCGAGGCGCGCGCTGGGCGTCCAGCGCAGGCCGAACTGGTAGGCCCAGGCGGCGGGATCGAAGACTTCGAAGACCGTGCCGTCGTGATCAATGAGGTAGGCGGTGCCCACCATGGCGGGGCGGCCGCCGTTGGCCTGGTCGCGGCGCCAGAGGCGGAAGCTCGCTTCCGCGCTGCCGCCCACGGTGTGGTGGATGGCGATGCCGGTTTTCCGCTGGGTCCCGGCGAAGAACTCGGAGTCCGGGAGTCGCAGGGTGCGGACGATGTCCAAAACCATGTCAGGGCTCCTTCATGCCTCCTCCTTTCACTACAACGAAATCGTACCGGGTTTCAGAAGTTGACCTAAGTGACGGTGGGGTGGGCCTTTACCAGAAGGCCCTCCAACACTTACGCGGCGTCGGCGGGGGGCGGGGTGGGGGTCCTGGCGGGCCGGCGCCGCAGGTAACGGAGGTAGTCGCGGACCGGGCCGGCCAGGTCTTTGAGCTGGTTTCGGAGCTCGTTGCGGGCGCGGTGCAGGTAGGTCTTCACCGTGCCCAAGGGTAGGCCCAGGATCTCGGCGATATCCCCGTAGGATCGCTCCTCGATGTCCCGGAGCGTGACGCAGAGCCGGTACATCTCCCTGAGCCGGCCGACGGCCTGTTCGATCCTGGCGCGGAACTCGCGCGGGTCCACGGCCGGAGGCAGGGACTGACTTCCGGTGGTGGTGTCCTGGCTCGGGTTGGCGACCTGGATGGCCGTGGCCCGCATGGCGTCGGGCGTGTGGGCGAAGGGCGATCCCTCCAGGGCCACGGTGTCGAGGCGCTGGCGCTTGAGCTGGTTCAGGGCCGCGTTCTGGGCGGTCTTGAGGATCCAGGGCGCGAACCTGCGATTGCGCCGGAAGCTCCCAAGGCGGTCGAACGCCCTGACGAAGGTCTCTTGCGTCAG
>JACPAP010000257.1 GCA_016180765.1 Gemmatimonadota bacterium | reverse complement strand
ACGCCGGTGAGCGGGAGCACCTGGCAGTACTCGGTCGAAGTGGTGGGCGAACCGGCGGTGTCCGACGACCGGCGCGGGGTCTACGTGAACCTCGTGAGTCCGGCGTGGTTCGCGACCTACGGCACGGCGCTGCTCGCCGGACGCGACTTCGAGGACCGTGATGTGGCGAGGGCGCCGCGGGTGGCCATCGTCAACGAGACATTTGTGCGTCGCTACCTCCAGGGGGCCAACCCCATCGGCCGGATGGTGCGCGAATCGGGCGGTCTGCTGCGGGATCGGCCGCCCGCGGAGATCGTGGGCCTGGTGGCGGACGCGGTCTATCGCAACCTGCGCGATCCCGTCCCGCCCACGCTCTATCTGGCGCTGGCCCAGATGACCGATCCGTCGCCCGGCGTAAGCTTGAGCATCCGGTCGGCCGCCGGCGGATCGCCCGCGCTGCTCACGCGGAGCGTCACGGACGCCATCGGCCAGGTGGATCGTGACCTGACGCTCACCTTCCGTCCGCTGGCCGATCAGGTGAATGCGGCCCTGACGCAGGAGCGAGTGCTGGCGATGCTCTCCGGGTTCTTTGGCGGGCTGGCCCTGCTGTTGGCGGGCCTCGGGCTGTACGGGGTGACCGCGTACGCGGTGCACCGGCGCAGGGGGGAGCTGGGCATTCGCATGGCCCTGGGCGCGCCGCCGGGAGGGGTCGTCCGGCTGGTGCTGCACCGGGTCTCCGTTCTGGTGGGCGCGGGCGTGCTCTTCGGCGGGCTGGCGGCGTGGTGGGCGGCCCCCCTGCTATCCGCCTTGCTCTACCGGGTGGACCCGCGGGATCCCTGGACCTTCGCGCTCGCCGCCCTGGTGCTGGCGGCGAGCGGCGCGTTGGCGGGCTGGGCGCCGGCCCGGCGTGCGGCGCAGATCGATCCGGTGGATACGCTGCGGGAGGGCTGACGCGCACTGCGGGGAACCTCGGGCCGCGCGCCGGGGTAGCCCCCCCATGCTCTCCGCGCCCCTCGCCCTCGTGACGCTCACGCTCGCTCCAACGGACCGGGGCGACTCGACCACCACCGAGACTCGCTCTCCACGGATCCTCACCGACGCGGTGAGGCTGGCGGGCGTGACCACGGTCTGGGCGGCCATCAGCCCCAACGTCCGCGGCAGCATTCTGGACAGTGGATCTGTCGGGAATATCGTGGCGAACTTCCGGAGCCCCATCCGCCGCGCCATCGAGGGCGGACGGGCGGACCACGACCTCTTCACCACCAATTACGTGGCGCATCCGCTCAGCTGGGCGGTGATTGGCCTCTATCTCAGGGGGCGGGGGTACTCGCGGCCCGGCGCGTTCCTGTTCAGCCAGCTCCACAGCATGGCGTGGGAGTACGTGGTCGAGGGCAGTTACATGAAGCCGTCGGGCAAGGATCTCATCGCCAACGCCGTGGGCGCGGCGACGGCTATCTACTGGCTGGATGGCCGGCTCCCGTCGGTAGGCCGCATCGTGGGCAAAGAGCACCGGGCCACGGTCCGTGTGGGGTCGGTCCCGCGGAGCGGCCGCTCGACCCTGGGTGTCACGCTCACCGTGTCACGCGCGACCCTAGGAGACCGCTGACGCCGGCATCCCGCTCCGGGTTAGCGGGTTACCACCACTCTCACCGAGGTGGTCTGCCAGGATCGCTGGTCGGTTGGGGTATTGCTGGCGGCCAGGATCAGCTCTTCCTGGCCTTCTCGAAGCCCGGTCACCTTGAGCGTGGCCTCCGGAGCGCTGCCCGACGTCGCCATCGTGGTGGGCGCGACATCCACCGCGGACGGGAACGAGATGAGTTGAACGGTGCCCGCGATGGAGCGGGCGCTGCCCCGGAACCGGAACCGGGGCTTGTACGTCAACGCCACGGACAGCTGCTGCGATGCCCCGACCGCTATTCGTATCTCCGTCGGGTTCACCGTGATCCAGGTCTCGGGCTCACGGGTCGCCCACGCCAGGGCGCCCAGCACCGCAACGAGGGCTAGCGCCGCGAGCGTCTTGGGCTTGTGGCGCAAGGCCTTGAGCCGATCCGCCAACCCAGGCGGCTCCGGCTGCGCCGGTTTGCCAAAGGCCGTTCCACCGCGCGTCATGGTCTCTCCGCCTCTAAGATATCTCCGATTTGATCCCGCGCATCCTCAAAGTGCGGCAACTACTGATTCGCCTCGGCGCCGGTTGGCGAACCCCGCGATGGTACGATACTTGCTCGCGGCGAGCAGCGAGTCCATCCGCGGCGTCGCCAGCTCGAACTCGACGATCTTCTCGCCATTGAGCCAGTGCTGGCCGTGGTTGCTCCGGAAGATCACCACGGCCTGGTTCCACTCGCCGACGGGGCGCAGGCGCTTGCGCCCGCCACGGGCGGCTCCGTATCGGTGACCTGCGCGGTGAAAACGTCATCGTAATGCCGGCTTGGGCACCAGTCTCAACTGGTGACCACGTCCTGCTTCACCTCATCGAAGGTCACCTTCTTGCCGGTGTGCATGGCCGCGATGGTCATGCACAGCGCCACCGAGTGGCTGTAGCCGGCCTCGATGTCCGCGCTCGGCTTCTGTCGAGAGCGGACGCACTCCATCCAATTCCGGACGTTGGCCGTGGTGGCGGCGTCGGCTCCGGTGTTGGCCGCGGTCACCGTCGCCTCGGCCACGATGAGCTTCTGCGGGGCCAGCTCCTCGGGCTTCATCCCCATGGCTGTCGCGTAACGCTCGGTCAGGCCGCCGGTCGGCGTGACCTGGTTGGCGTCGAGGTTCAGCATTCCGGCATTGGAGTAATACAGCTCCTTCACGTCGCCCGCCGAGTTGGTCATGCGCGACGAATACACCACCTGGAAGCCCTTTGACGGATCGTCGAGTGGGCCGTAGTCGAATACGATCGTCGCGGTGTCCCAGTTCTTCCGGCCGTCCTTCCACAGGTAGATGCCCCCGTTGGCAACCACGCTGCGCGGGCGCGGCAGGTCGGTGAACCAGTGCACGGTGTCGATCTGGTGCACCATCCATTGGTCCGGGATGCCGGACGAGTAGGGCCAGAACAGGCGGTACTCCAGGTACTTGCGCGGATCCCACGGCTCGAACGGCAGGCTTGTTAGATAGCGCTTCCAGTCCGTATCCCGCTCCTTGATCGACTCGACGAGCTTGGGACGGCGCCACCGGCCCGGCTGATTGACGTTCCACGACATCTCGGCCATCACGATGTCGCCGAACTTCCCCGAGCGGATGTACTCGTTGGCCATCTGATAGTTGCGGGCGCTGCGTCGCTGGGTGCCGATCTGCACCACGCGCCCGGACTTCTTCACGGCGTCGCGGATCGCCACCGCGTCGGCCATGGTGTGCGCCAGCGGCTTTTCGATGTACCCGTCCTGCCCGGCCTCAATCGCCTCCACGCCGTGGTAGGCGTGCTGGAAGTCGGCGGTCGAGATGACGACGGCGTCGGTGGTCCGCGCGTCGTACATCTCCTCGTTGTTCCGGAATGCTCGCACCTTGGCGCCGGTCACCTTGGCGATCTCGGCGACCCCTTCGTCGCGCCGCCGGTTCCAGATGTCGGAGACCGCGACGATCTCGAAGTCCAGCTCCTTACCGACCGCGCCAATGGCGGGCAGGAGCGAGTCCTTAAAGCGGTCGGAGAATCCGACGACCCCGATCCGCACGCGGTCGTTGGCGCCGGCGATTCGGGCGTAGCTCGCCGCCGGCAGCGAAGCGAACGCCATGCCGGCGACGCCGCTCGCGGCGCTCTTCACGAAGTCGCGACGGCGCATCTGCTGATTCCTTTTGGTGGCCATCTGGTCTCCTCCGGTGCACAGTAGCGCAGGTTCATGCCGGGCTCGTCGCGCGCTCAGCAAGCACGCCCCGCCCCTCACCCACGATGCACTGACTTTCCTTCGCCTTCAAGTCTCGCAGGTCTTGGCGCGACGCGGCAGCACGAAAAAACACGATTTCATGAATGTCGCAAGGGTCGTGCCCGTCTCGGGCGCTGCGATCCGGACCTCCTCTTGACGGCCTCACGTCGGGCGCGCCTCTTGCACCTAGGACCGGACGGGCCCACGATGACCCCAAGCTCGTGCAACGCGATCGACCGGCGCGAAGCCCTGCGGCGGGCCTCCCTCCTGCTTGGGGGCGCCGTCTCCGCGCCCACGCTCGCCGCCTTGCTGGCTGCCTGCGACGCGGGCGGAGTCCCGGGCGACACCGCCGCGCTTCGAGTGCTCACTCCGGAGCAGGCCGAGCTCCTGGCGACGATCGCCGAGCACATTCTTCCCGAGACCGACACGCCGGGCGCTCGCGCCGCGGGCGTGCATCGCTTCATCGATACCATGCTCGCCCTGGGGTATCCGGAGCGGGAGCGACAGGGGTTCCTGGCAGGCCTCGCAGAAGTAGACGCGCTGGCCGAGCGGACCTGTGGCCAGTCGTTCCTGGCGTGCGGCGCCCGGGAGCAGCGCGCCATGCTCGAGAGGTTGGACGGCGACGCGGACCCCTTCTTCCGCACCACGAAGGAGCTGACGATCGTCGGCTACTACACGTCCGAGATCGGCGCCACGCGCGAGCTGCGCCACCTGCCGGTCCCGGGCCGCTACGAGGGGTGCGTCCCCCTCGCCCAGATCGGCCGGACGTGGGCCGTGTGACCGGGCGCGACGAGCCGTACGACGCCATCGTGGTGGGCTCCGGCATCACCGGTGGCTGGGCGGCGAAGGAGCTGTGCGAGAAGGGCCTCCGGACCCTGGTGGTCGAGCGCGGCCGGCACCTAGAACACGGCAAAGATTACGTCACTGAATGGCTGCAGCCCTGGGAGCTCCCGCTCCGCGGCCGCGGCGAGCGGGAAATGTACGAGCGCGACTATCCGATCCAGAGCAAGAACTACGCGTTCGGCGAGGCGACGCGGCACTTCTTCGTGAATGATCGCGAGCACCCGTATGTCACGCCGGACGGCAAGCCGTTCCGCTGGATCCGCGGCTACCAGCTCGGCGGGCGCAGCTTGTTGTGGGGGCGCGCGTGCTGGCGGTGGAGCGATCTCGATTTCGAGGCCAACGCGCGTGACGGCTACGGGGTGGACTGGCCCATTCGCTACCAGGACATCGCTCCCTGGTACGCGTACGTGGAGCGCTTTGTGGGCGTGAGCGGGGAGCGCCTGGGCCTCCCGCACCTTCCGGACGGTGAGCTCCTCCCGCCGTGGGAGCTGAACTGCGGGGAGCAACTCGTACGGCAAGGGATCGAGCGTGCGTTTCCCGGCCGGCGGATGACGGTGACGCGCGTGGCCAACCTGACCCAGGAGCACAACGGCCGGGGCCGCTGCCAGGCGCGGGACCAGTGTGCGCGCGGCTGCAGCTTCGGGGCCTACTTCTCGAGCTTGAGCGCGACCCTGCCCGCCGCGCGGAAGACCGGGAAGCTCACGACCGTCAATGCCAGCGGTGAACTCGGCCACAATCTGATGGATCACATCTCCAAAGCCGGCGCCCGAGGGATCGTTCCAGGGCTCGAGGACAAGTACGTCTATGGCCGCCGCCCGACCGGCGCGTACATCCCCCGCTTCCGCAACCTCGGCGTGCGCGGGGAAGACCAGTTCGGCTTCATCAGAGGCTACGGGATCCAGGCGGGCGCGGGTCGGCAGGGATGGAGCCGGGGTGCGTCGATGCCCGGGTTCGGGGCGGAGTTCAAGCAGCGCCTGCGCGAGCCGGGGCCGTGGCGGATCACTATGCAGGGATACGGCGAGTGCCTGCCCCGCCACGAGAACTACGTCGACCTGGATCCGGAGCGGAAGGACCAATGGGGGATCCCGCTCCTGCGGGTCCACTGCTCGTGGAGCACGAACGAGCGGGCCATCCGGGAGGACGTCAAGACCCAGGCGGCCGAAATGCTGGAGGCCGCGGGGTGTCGAGAGGTCGACACCTACGATGACGACGGCCCGCCGGGGTTCAGCGTCCACGAAATGGGGACCGCGCGCATGGGCCGCGACCCAAAGACGTCGGTGCTCAACGGGTTCAACCAGGCGCACGACGTGCCGAACCTCTTCATCACGGACGGCTCGTGCATGACCAGCTCGTCCTGCGTCAATCCCTCGATCACCTACATGGCCCTCACCGCGCGCGCCGTGGACTACGCGGTGGGCCAGCTTACCCGCCAGGCCCTGTGACCGCGCCCGCGCGCGCCGCCCAGGCGCAGGTCGCCGTCTGCCGCCCGTTACTCGCTAGTGCCGTTCCAACTTGTTGGGCCTACTGTTCGCGAGTGAGCAAGCCCATAGGCGGAACAAGTTGGAACGGCACTAGTCGCTATTTCAACGCGGGAGGTCGAGCGCAAAAGCGATGTAGCGTGCGGGCGTGCGCTCTTGGGACTTGCCGCTACTGGTGGCGATCACCACGAATTGCCGCCCGTTCACTTCGTAGGTCGCGGGCGTCGCGTTCCCCGCGGCCGGGAGGGTCGTCTCCCACAGCAGCGCCCCGGTGGCCTTGTCGAACGCCCGGAACCTGTTGTCGTAGTTCGTCGCCCCGATGAACACCAGGCCGCCCGCCGTGACCACGGGACCGCCGTAGTTCTCGCAGCCCGTGTTCGTGATCCCCTGGGCCGCGAGCTCGCGATACTCACCAAGCGGGATCTTCCAGAGGTACTTGCCCGTACTGAGATCGATGGCGCTGAGCGTGCCCCAGGGTGGCTTCACCGCCGGATAGCCATCGGGATCCAGAAACCTCTCGAGCCGGCTCCTGTACTTCTGGTCGATCGGTGATGCCACCGTCGCCGTCACCCTGGTCTGCGTCGGCTCGCCGGTGAGGATGTGGCGCTGGATCGCCGACAAGGCGTTCGGGCCCAGCCGCGCGAAGCCCGGCATGGTGCCGCTCCCGTCCTCAATGACCGCCCTGATTTCCGGCGTCGCGAGTCTGTCCGTGAGGTCGAGCAGCGACGGATAGGTGGGAGGGTCCCCGCGCATATCCACGCGGTGACAGCCGCCGCAGTGCTCCGCGTAGAGCTCTTTGCCGCTGACCGTCGTCGCGGCCGGGGGAGTCGCCTCCACCAGCGTCACGATCCATGCCATCTCGTTCGCGTTGACGTACAGCACCGATGTCTCGGGATCGAACGCCGCGCCACCCCATTCCGCGCCGCCGTCCAGCCCGGGAAAGACGATGGTGCCCTGAAGGCTTCCGGGGACGAACTGGCCGCCGCTCCGCATCGCCCTGAATCGCTCGAGCACCGCGCGATGCGCCTCCGGCGCGCGATCGGTGAGCATGTCTTCCGTGAGCTGCTGGCGCGCGAAGGGCTCGGGCACGAGTGGCAGCGGCTGAGAATCGGCCGTGACCTCGCCCTCAACGTCGGACTTCGGATATTTGCGGTATCGGATCGGGAAGAGCGGCGTGCCCGTCTCCCGCTCGAACAGGAACACGTGACCGGACTTCGTGGTCTGAGCCACGGCGTCGATCAGACGACCGTTGCGGCGCACCGTGACCAGGTTCGGCGGGGCCGGCAGGTCGCGATCCCAGATATCGTGCCGGACGAACTGAAAATGCCACACGCGCTCACCCGTCTCCGCCTGGAGCGCGATGAGCGAGTTGGCGAACAGGTTGTCCCCTGCGCGGTTGGCCCCGTAGTAGTCGTCGGCCGCCGAGCCCGTGGGCACGAACACCAGGCCGCGCTTCAGGTCCAGTGACATCCCGGCCCAGTTGTTCGCGGCGCCGATGTAGGTCCACGCGTCCTTGGGCCAGGTGTCGTACCCGAACTCCCCGGGGCGCGGAATGGTGTGGAAGGTCCAGCGCAACGCCCCGGTTCTCACGTCATAGGCCCGCACGTCACCCGGCGGGGTCGGCAGGCTCTCGGCCGTCCGGCTGCCGATGATGAGCAGATCCTGGTAGACGATCCCGGGCGTCCCGAGCGACACCATCAGCTTCTCGCCGGGCCGGAGCCGGTCCCGCAAGTCGATGCGCCCGCCGGCGCCGAACGTCGTGATGGGGCGCCCCGTCCTCGCGTCCAGGGCGTAAAGAAACTGATGGACCGCCACGAAGATCCGTTGGTCCCGGCCGTCGCTCCAATACACCACGCCGCGCGTCCGGCCGCCCCCTCCGCGCACGTTGCGGCCATGATACGGGTCGAAGCGCCACAGCAGCTCCCCGGTGGCGGCATCGAGCGCGATGGTGTGGAGGCTCACCGTCGTGGCGTACAGGACCCCGTTCACCACAATGGGATTGACCTCCAGCTCGGAGCGCTCGATCGCGTCGCTGGCGTCGAACGTCCAGGCGACCTCGAGATGCTTGACGTTGTCCCGGTTGATTTGGGTGAGGGACGAGTACCGCATGCTCTCGGGCCCCCCGCCGTACACCGGCCACTCCACAGGCCCGCGTCCAGTCTGGGTGGACTGCGCCGACAGCTTCGTGACGGCGAGGGCGAGAAGCGCGCATTGGAGTCGCATAAGACCAGAAGATTGGCCGCCTCGCGGAGCGCCGCAAGGTGGCGATGCGTTAACTTTCTCGCTCACCATGACGACGCGCCGCGACTTCCTGCGAACCTCCGCCGCACTCCTTGTCGCCGGGCAGGCGCGGAGGGAGGCGACGGGGCCACTGGGGCGCCTCCCGATGGGCTTCTCGACCCTCGGCTGCCCCGCGTGGGATTGGCGCCAGGTGCTCGACTTCGCCGCCGCGCACGGGTACGTCGCGGTCGAGCTGCGCGGCCTCCAGCAAACCATGGACCTCACCCAGCACCCCGGGTTCGCGCCGGCGCGGCTCGACCAGACGAGGCGCGAGCTCGCCGTGCGGGGCTTGAGCGTCTCGTGCCTCGGCAGCTCGGCGCACATGCATGAGATGGATCCCGCGAAACACACGGCCCAGCTCGACGAGGCCCGCCGCTTCATCGATCTCGCGGAGGCGCTCGGCGCAGCCTTCGTGCGCGTGTTCGGCGACCGGTACGTCGAGGGCGTCCCGCGCGAGGCGATGCTCGCCAAGGTCGCGCGAGGGCTGCGCGAGCTGGGCGACTACGCCGCGGACAAGCGCGTCACGGTCGTCATCGAGTCCCATGGTGACTTCACCGACTCACCGGCGCTGCTCGAGATCCTGGAGCGCGCCGAGTCCCCGGCCGTGGGGCTGCTCTGGGACGCGCATCACACGTTCGTCTCGGGGAAGGAGGTGCCGGAAGACACGGTGAGCCGGCTGAGGCGTTGGATCCGCCACACGCACCTCAAGGATTCCGTGCCGGCGGGGACGGGGCGTCGCTACGTGCTCACGGGCCGCGGCGAGGTACCGATCGGGGCGCAAGTCGAGGCGCTGGCGCGCGCCGGCTACCGCGGGTACTACAGCTTTGAATGGGAGAAGCGCTGGCACCCCGAGATCGAGGAGCCCGAGGTCGCGATCGCCCACTTCGCGAAAGTGGCGAGCGAGCATCTGCGCGCCGCGGGAGTGCCCGAGGTATCATGACCGCCGGTCGAGCCTTCGTCAAAGAAATCCAGCGGCGCACCAAGGCCGCCGGATGGCAGTCTCTCGCGGTCACCATGCTGCTGGCGAGGGCAGCCAGTGCCCTGGCCCAGGCGGCTCCCGACACGAAGGAGTGGATCCGGGTTTTCAACGGACACTACATCGTCGCCGTCGAATACCTGGTGGGGTGCACGGACCCAAAGGCCGCGAACTACCGGTCCTGCTACGTCCGAGCCGATCCCTCGAGATGCCGCTAGGGGCCGCCGCCCCTGCGAGTCGCCGTGCGTCGGCGTCATCGGTGCTCCGGCTCCAGGATGTCGCGGATCTGATCCCGCGCGTCCTCCAGAGCCGCCCGCGTCATCCGGTCCGCCGCCCTGGGGAGCGCCCGCTGAATCGCGGCGTCC
>JACPAP010000256.1 GCA_016180765.1 Gemmatimonadota bacterium | reverse complement strand
TACCGACCTGTTCATGCCGGAACAGGAAGGCCTGGAGACGATCCGCGAGTTGAGGCGCTCCTTCAAGGACGCCAAGATCCTGGTCGTGACCGGGGCCGCCCCCGGCGGCACCTTCGATTTCCGGGCCCACGCCACCAGGCTGGGCGCCGGGGCCGCCCTGACGAAACCCTTCACCCGGGAAGAGCTGCTGGGCGCGGTCCACGCCCTGCTCGACTCGTAAGCCCACGAGAAGTTAAGGCGCGCGTGCGCGCCGACCCGGTCTTCCCTAAGTTATAGGGCGCCCTGACCTCACAAGGGGAGCCCCATCGGACCCAGCGCGGCACCGCCCGACTCCCAGCGACGCTCCCGCGCCTCGCTCCTGGCCCCGGCGCCCGACCTGGTGCGGCGGGCGGTGGACCTCGAGCAGCGCGCCGAACGAGAGATCCCCCAGCTGCTGGCCCAGCGACTCCGTGGCGAGGGCGCCGGTCCAGACACCACCCACGTTGTCTTGGCGGCGTTGGTGGGCGTCTTGCTGTGGGGAGACCTGCCGGCGCCCGCCGTCCTCGGTTGGACGGGGGCCGTGACCGCCGCCGCCGTGGTGAGCCTCCTGGTTCGCCGCCACCTGTGGACCAGCCGGGCGCCCGCGCCACGGACGGTGGTCCTGACGCGCTGGGCCGCCGTGACCGTGAGCCTCGCGTGGGGGATAGGGGCGGCTCGGGCCGCGCCCGAGATTCCCACGGAACATCTGGCGCTGCTCCTGGCGGTCTTCGCGGTCTTGATGACGGTCGCCACGGTGACCCTGGTGGCCGACCTCCTCGGGTTCGCTTGGTTCAGCGCCGCCCTGCTCCTCCCGTTGTGGATCGCCATCGCCGCGAGCGGCACCAGCCGGTTCCACGCCGTGGCGCTGGCCCTCATCCCCGTGTTCGCGGGAACGCTGGGTCTGGTGTACCTGCGGTCTCACCGTGCGTTGCTGGACTACCTCCGGACCGTGAAACGGCTGGAGCTGAGCGAAGGGGAAACCCGCCGGGAACGGAGTCTCCTGGACGCGCTCCTGGGGGGAGCGCCTTGTTCGGCTACGCGGCGTCCGAGGTGGTGGGCCAGGACCTCAACAGCCTCATCGTGCCGGAGCGCGACCGATCGGAAGCACGGGAGCTGCACCAACGGCTGCGGCTCACCGGCCGGGCTACCGCCGAGGTCGAGCGGCGGACCCGCGACGGCCGGCTGATCCCGGTCCGCGTCTCTGCCGCGGCCGTGAGCGACGTGGCAGACCAGGCCTTCTTCGTCCTCTACGACGATCTGTCGGCCATCGAGGACGCCGAGCGGGCGCTGCGCCACGCCGAGGAGCAATACCGGGAGCTGGTGGAATCGGCCTCGGACCTGGTCTGGCAGGTGGACCGGCTCGGACGCTGGACCTTCCTCAACACCGCGTCCGCACGGACCTACGGCGCCGAACCCAAGGATCTGCTGGGGCACCCGTTCCTGGAGCGGGTGGACCCCGACCATCTGGAGCGCGATCAGGCCGCCTTCCGGTCGCTGCTCGAGGGCAACGAGCTCACGGACTATGAGACGATCCATCGAGACGGGGGCGGGCATCCTAAGCACCTGAGCTTCGCAGCCCGGCCGGTGCGGGATGCCAAGGGCGCCGTGGTGGGCGCCCGCGGCACCGCCCGGGACGTGACCGAGCGAGCGGCGGCCCGAGCCGCCCTGGAACAGGCCCGCGAGATCGCGGAGCGCGCCGCGCAGACCAAGAGCGCGTTCCTGGCCAACGTGAGCCATGAGATCCGCACGCCCATGAACGGGGTGCTCGGCATGGTGGAGCTGATGCTGGACAGTGAGCTCACCCCGGACCAGCGCCGCACCGCCGAGCTGGCTCGCTCCTCGGCGGAAGCGCTGCTGGAGCTGATCAACGACATCCTGGACTTTTCCAAGATTGAAGCCGCGCGGATCGAGCTGGAGGACATCGGGTTCGACCTGCCCGGCCTGGTGGATTCGACAGTGCGGGTGCTGGGGGTCCGGGCCTCGCTCCGGCGGCTGGAACTGGTGTCGGACGTTCGGGCCGATGTTCCTCGGCGGGTACGCGGGGACCCCAGCCGGCTGCGCCAGGTGCTCACCAACTTGATCGGCAACGCGGTCAAGTTCACCGAGCAGGGCGAAGTGGTGCTGGCGGTGTCCGGGCTGGAGCACCGCGACGGCACGGCGATGATCCAGTTCTCGGTACGCGACACCGGCATCGGGATCGCGCCGGAGCACCTGGGGACGATCTTCCAGGAATTCACCCAGGCGGACGCCTCCCACACGCGGAAGTATGGCGGGACCGGGCTGGGGCTCGCGATCTCGAAGCGCCTGGTGGAGCTCATGGGCGGCGACATCCGAGTTTCCAGCGAGGTGGGCCGGGGGAGTGAATTCACCTTCTGCCTGCCGCTGGTGGTCGAGGCTGCCGCCGAGCCGAGCGCCCCGGCGCCCGCCCGGCTGGACGGCGCCCGGGTGTTGGTGGTGGACGACCACGCCACCAGCCGGCGCGTGGTGCGCGAGGTGCTGACCGAGGTCGGCAGCCAGGTCCAGGAAGCCGACCAGGCGGCCGCCGCGCTGGAGGCGATGCACCGCGCCCAGCAGGCGGGCAAGCCCTACGACCTGGTGATCATCGATGCCTACATGCCCGAGCAGGACGGCTTTGAATTGGCGCAGACCATCCGGAACCGACCCCAGCTGGCCGCGACGCGGCTGATGATGCTGACGTCGGCCGGGCACCGGGGCGACGCGCAACGCTGCCGCGAGCTGGGCGTTGCGGGGTACCTGGTGAAGCCGGTGGCGGGGACGGAGCTGGTGGAGGCCGCCGCCGCGGTGTTGGGGGGAATCGGAACCGAAGGAGGCCTAGTGACCCGGCACACTATCGAGGAGAACCGCCGGCGCCTGCGCATCCTCCTGGCAGAAGACAATCGCGTCAACCAGGAAGTCGCGGCCGCCATGTTGCGCAAGCGGGGCCACGACGTGGACATTGCGGAGAACGGCCGCCAGGCGGTGGACGCCGTCATTGGAGGCACCTACGACGTGGTGCTGATGGACATCCAGATGCCGGAGCTGGACGGCTTGGAGGCCACCCGGGAGATCCGGGCACTCCCCAAGGGCCGGGACCTTCCCATCATCGCCTGCACGGCCCATGCCATGGTGGGCGAGCGCGAGCGCTGCCTGGCGGCGGGCATGACGGGGCATTTGGCCAAACCGTTCAAGCCGGTTGACCTCTTCGCCGCCGTCGAGGGCTGGGGCGGGGCGGGAACGGCGGCAGAAGTGGCAGCGGCGGCAGGGGCGGCAGGGTCGGCGCGGGCGCCAACCTCGGCCGCTTCTCCCGCTTCTGCCGCTCCTGCCGCTTCTGCGGCCCCTCCGGCCGGTCCAGCCCCTGGGGCCCCGCCTCTCGACCTCGCCGAATTCCGCCGCACGATGCGGGAAGCGGGCGTGGAGGAGGTGGTGGACAGCATGCTCCAGGTGTTTGCCGGCGACGCGCCGCAGCGCCTCGAGGCGCTCACCCAGGCCGTCCAATCTGGCGATGCCAGGGCCATCGAGCGGGCAGCGCACGCTTTCAAGTCGGCGGCCGGCACCATCACCGCGCGCCCGCTGGCTGAAGCCCTCAAAGCCGTCGAGCTGGCGGCCAAGGCCGGCGAGCTCGAGCGGGCGAAGTCCCTGTTCCCGGAGGCGCGCCGCGCCGCGCTGGCCGTCCTGGCCCACCTGCGCCAGCAGACGGGGTCCGGGGCGGCCGGGTAGGGCGGGCGTGCCCGAGCATTGGCTGGTTCGGGTGATGGAAACGGCCGGCGTCTCCTGCGCCGCCGGCGTCGATGTGGCGCCGGCCACGCCCGCCGTTGAGGCATGGAAGGCGGTTCTGGGCGGGTGCACGGCGAGCGAGGAGGAGCTGGCACAGCACATCGCCGCCCATTTCAAGCTGGCGGTCGCGGATCTGGAACATGCCCAACCGACGGCCCTCCGCTTGATCCCCGAGAAAGTCGCTCGCCGGTACTGGATCTATCCCCTGCGCCAGGACGACCGGCACCTCTACGTGGCCACCATCGACCCCACGGCGTTCGACGTGGAGCAGGCGGTGGGCTTCGCGTCCGGCCGTACGCCGATCTTCGAGATCGCGGGGCCCGCGGCGCTGTCGGAGGCGATCGACCTCGGCTACACCCCGGACAAAGTCATCGGCATGCTGGACACCATGGACGGCGAGGTGGCCGACGCCGTGAAGGTGGTCGAGGACCTGTCGCCGGAAATGGTCCTGGCGCAAGAGGCCGAGGCCCCACCCATCGTGCGGCTCACCAACCTGATCCTGCGCAGCGCGACCAACGACGGGGCGAGCGACATCCACATCGAGCCCGGCCGCGCCAGCGGCACGGTTCGGTTCCGGATCGACGGGGTGTTGCGCCAGTACATGGAATTGCCCATGGCGGCCCTCAACCGGGTGGTCTCCCGCATCAAGATCCTGGGCAAGCTCGACATCGCCGATCGGCTCCGGCCCCAGGACGGCCGCACCCGCATCGAGGTGGATGGCCGGACCTACGACCTCCGCATCGCCACGGTACCGACGCGCGAGGCCGAGAAGGTGGTGATCCGGATCCTGGATCCCGAGGGCTCCAAGACGCTGGAGGTCCTGGGCGTTCCGGAGCCCGAGCTCAAGCGCATGCGCTACCTGTTGTCGCACCGCGACGGGATCGTGGTGGTCACCGGACCCACCGGGTCGGGGAAGACCACCACCCTCTACGCGGCGCTCCGCGAGATCGCCACGGGCGAAGTGAACATCATGACCGTGGAAGACCCGGTGGAGTACGAGCTCAAGGGGATCACCCAGATCCAGGTCGAGCCCAAGCGGGGCGTCACCTTCGCGTCGGCGCTGCGCGCGCTGCTGCGGCAGGATCCCGATGTGATCTTCGTCGGCGAGATCCGGGATCTGGAAACGGCGCAGATCGCGGTACAGGCCAGCATGACCGGTCACCTGGTGCTGGCCACGCTCCACACCAACGATGCGATCAGCGTGGTTCCCCGGCTGGTGGATCTCGGGCTCGACCGGGCCAGCATCGCCGCCACGCTGCGCGGGGCCCTGGCGCAGCGGCTGCTCAGACACGTGTGCGACCATTGCGCCGAACCCATCCAGGGCCCCCTCGACGCGGCCGAGTTGCGCCTCTCGGCGGCGTACGGGGCGGTACCAGTGGTGCGCGGCGCCGGCTGTAAACGGTGCGGACAGACCGGGCACCGAGGGCGGATTCCGATCATGGAGGTGCTGGTCGCTTCGCCGGAGCTCGAGGAGCTGATCAACCGAGGGGCCTCGCTCCCGGAGTTGCTCCGGGTGGGCGTCGGTGGGGGGATGCGGACCATGCGCGAGGTGGCGCTGGAACGCGTCAGCGCGGGGCAGACCACGTTGCAGGAGGTCGAGCGGGTGCTGGGCGAACTGCTGGAGGTCGCGCCGGAGGTGGTGGACCAGGACGCTGCGAACCGCGGCATGCTCGAAAAGCAAGGCTTCGTCGTCAGGGAGGCCGACATCGAGCGGCTGCTGAATGGCCTCACCCCGCCGCCGTCCACCCAGGCGGCCCAACCACACATTCTGGTGGTGGATGACGATGGCGTCAGCCGCTCGCTGGCCCGCGCGTTGCTTGAAAAAAACGGCTTTCGGGTCACCGAGGCGGCCGACGGCGCCGCCGCGCTGGATCGGATCCGCGACGGCAATGGATTCGCTTTGGTGGTCCTGGATCTCGACATGCCCCGGCTCGATGGACGCGAGGTACTCTCCCGCCTCCGGGGCTCTTCCGAAACCGCCAAACTCCCCGTGGTGGTGCTGACCGGGTCCGAGTCCATGGAGGCGGAGATCGAGCTGATGGATCGGGGAGCCGACGACTACATCCGCAAGCCCATCGACGCCATGCGCTTCGTGGCGCGGATCAAGGCGGCGCTGCGCCGCGCGGGCGCTTGAGGGAGAGCGCCATGGCGCGGATCCTGGGGGTGGATGACGAGCCGGACTTCCGCCGTATCGTCGCGCGCATGCTGACCGGAGCCGGCTACGACGTCGAGGCGGCGGCGGATGGACGGCAGGCGATCGAGGCCTATCGCGCCCAGCCGAGCGACCTCGTGCTGGCCGACCTCTACATGCCGGATATCGATGGGATCGAGGCCATCATCCGGCTGCGGCATGAGTTCCCGGACGTTCGCATCATCGCGGTGTCCGGCGGGGGGCACCTGGGCAAGGAGGACGTGCTGAAGATCGCGGCCGGCGTGGGAGCCCAGGCCACGCTGGCCAAGCCGCTGGAGAAGAAGACACTGCTCGCGACGGTCGAGCAGGTGCTCGGCGACCGCTAGGGTCGCGTCCCAGAAGTTCGCTTCCGTAATCGGGTCCGCGCGGGTGGGTTCCGCCGGGCGCTAGTGGTGCGGGGTGGACTCGACGCTGGGGCGCGATCGCGTAGTCCTCCAACGGATCCGGCTGCGCCCCGCTATGCAAGCTCGCGATGATGGTGGTGATGCCCTTTCCCGTTAGCTGCTTCGGACGGTTTGGACCATATTATCTTGCGCACGCCATGCCGGAAGACGCGAGTTCCCTCCCCGCCCTCGCACGCCGCGGCCAGGAGCTGGTGCGCCGGTTGGCGGCACTCGGCTACGACG
>JACPAP010000255.1 GCA_016180765.1 Gemmatimonadota bacterium | reverse complement strand
GCCATGCTGGCGCTCATGTTCACCATCACCGTGGTCCTGGTGTACTACCTCAACTTCAAGTACGGGTTCTCGTACCGGCCGGCCGACAACCTCGAGCGGGAGGTGCGGGAGCGCGACTACTTCTTCGTCGCCTCATTCCTCTTGTGGGGCATCTGGGTGGCCGTCGGTTTGGGTGTGCTGGTCGAGACCCTGGCCTGGTGGATCATCCCGCGCCTGCCGGACCTGCCCCGGAGCGCCGCCGGCGTGCGGGGCTGGCGCTTGGCGGCGCCGGCGTTGGCGCTCGGCCTGGTCCCGGTGGCCGGCAACCGCATCAGCGCGTCCCGCGCCGGTGAAACCCTGCCACGGGACTTCGCCATCGACTTGCTGCAATCGGTGGAGCCCTACGCCATCCTCATCACCGCGGGCGACAACGACACCTTCCCCCTGTGGTACGCCCAGGAGGTGGAGGGTGTGCGCCGGGACGTGATCGTCGCCACCCAATCGCTGATGCGGACCGATTGGCATCTCCGCCAGATCAACCGGCGGCCGACCTTTCCGTTCGACACCGCGGCAGCGGCCCTGCCCTACCGCGGCCAACCGTGGCCCGCGCCCACCGGCCGGCCGTTCTCGCTCACCGACCAGCAGCTCGACGCCCTCCCCGAGGTTTATCCGCTGTCGCGACCTACCGAGTTCCGCGTAGACTCCTTGGTTATCCGGCTGCAACCCACGACTCTGCTCCGGGATGACCTCGCGACTTTCCAGCTGATTCGCGACAACCTGGGGAAGCGACCGATCTACTTCTCACGCACGGCCGGCGGCTACCCGGACGACATGGGGTTCACGGCCTATCTGGTGACTCAGGGGCTGGCCCGGAAGCTCGTGCCGATGCCGGTGCGGCCGGCCCCCGGGCTGGTGTTCGACCGCCGCCTTGGCTGGATCGACCTGGCACGAACGCGGACACTGCTGTTCTACGTCTATCACGCGGAGAGCGCCGCCCGGCGGCGGCCTCTTGGGTGGAGCGACCGCCCGTCCGAGAGCATGCTCGTGGTGTACGGGCTGACGTACGCCGTGTACGCGGATCTGGCCCGAGTACCACAGGGAGACCTGCGGGCGAATCCCGCGCTGGCGGCGCGAGCGGACAGCCTGGCGCAGGCGGTGTTGGCGAACACCAGTTTCGGGATCGCGGCGTTCCGGTGACTGGGGGGTGAGCCGCGCGCTTGCGACATCGTCCAGTACAGGACGGTCATCATTCGAGATTCATCAATTACCCACCTGGCTCCGGCCCTATTCCCAGTGACTGTCCACAGCAGCCAACAGGTTGCCCCACACTGCGTTAGGTACTCGCTGGGTACCCCGGTTGACAAATCGTTGCAGAGGCCGCAGTTTGGCGGTTGAACCTCCGTTCACAAAAAAACGATAGAATCTTTAACACACGTGATCGCTGGAGGCCCTCTCTGGCAGCCGGTTGAAGTATCACGCGTTGTTCAAGTGGGCGTTCATGATCGCCGGGGCGTTGGCCCTGTGGGTCGCGAACGCAGCGCCCGCGACGGCGCAGCAGCGGGGCACCCTTCGCGGCACCGTCCGCGAAGCGTCCTCGCAGCGGCCAGTAGCGGGCGTGCAGGTCTTTGTTCCGGGCACGCAGATGTCGACCACGACCGACGCCCAAGGTCGGTTCGAGTTGGCCGGCGTACCGGCGGGCGGGGCGCAGGTCCGAGTGCGCGCTCCCGGTTACAGCAGCGCGCTGGCCACCACGATGGTGGTCGGCGGGCAGGCCGTGACCGTGGACTTTGCGCTCAACACCTCCGTGATCGCGCTCGACGAAGTGGTGGTCACCGGCACCGGCGCCGCGGCGGAACGCAAGCAGCTGGGCAACACCATCGCGACGGTGCGCGCGGACGTGATCGAAACCGCGCCGGTCAAGAGCTTCTCCGAGGCGATCGCCGCCCGGGAGCCAGGCGTGTCACTTCTGCCGTCCTCGGGGATGGCGGGCGAGGGGGCCCGCGTCCGCATCCGCGGTAACGCCAGCCTCTCGATGAACAACGAGCCCGTGGTCTACGTGGACGGGGTCCGGATCGACGCCGGCAGTGTGGGCTTCCAGCCCACCGGCCAGGTGTCGATGCTGGACAACATCAACCCCGAGACCATCGAGCGGGTGGAGATCCTCAAGGGCGCCGCGGCCGCCACGCTGTACGGCTCGGAGGCCTCGGCGGGCGTAATCCAGATCTTTACCAAGAAGGGCACCCAGGGCCGGCCGCGGTTCAGCTTCCGGATCGATCAGGGCGGGTCGCGCTTCCCGGCCGACCGGATGAAGGACAATTGGGGCTTCGCCCGCAACCAGGCCCAGGCGGACCGGCTGAACGCCATTCACCGCGGCACGGCCGTCGATGCCAATGGGAACCCGGTTGCCACGATCCAGCCCTTCCAGGTGGTGGGCTTCCCCAACGTGTCCTCCAAGTCGACCTGGGCGACAGGATACGACGCCAGCTACTCGGCGACCGTGGCCGGGGGCGGTGCCGATGCGGTGTACAACCTCGCGGTCCGCTTCACCCGGGATAACGGGCCCTTTGACGTGAGCGAAGTGGTGGGGCCGTTCTTCATTGATCAGCTGCCTTTCGAGCCCGGCAAGATCGATTTCAACCGCAAGTGGCACGGCTCGGGCAACGTCACTCTGTTCCCGAAGGACCGGGTGACGCTGAGCGCCGGCTTCTTCTTCACCGATGTGCAGCACCAGACGCCGGCCAACGCCAACAACATTTACGGCGTGACCGGAGCGACGCTGTTCGCCAAGCCTGAGACTGGCAACTGCGCGCGGTCGATCGACCGCGGGCTGGGCGGGGCCTTCGGCGAGGATCCTGACCGGCCGGGGCATTGCGCGGGTCCGGGCAATCCGTGGGGGAACGTGGCGTTCGCCACAGTGCGCGAGAATGCGTTCTCCGAGGATCAGGCCCATGTGGACCATTTCAACGCCAACCTCAGGGCAGGCTACACCCCGGTCCAAGGCCGGCTCAGCATGGACCTGACCTTGGGGGTGGACATCACCAACTCGCGGGAACACCAGTTCGTGCCCTGGGGCAACAACGTGGACGTCTTCTCGACCCGGGTGCCCCTGGGGCACAAGAGCCTCCAGTCGCGCTTCAACCGCGAGCTCTCGGTGGACTACAAGGCCAACTGGACCAAGAGCTTCGGGATATTCTCCTCGCAGCTCACCGTGGGCGGCCAGGGCTTCATCTCCAAGGCGCACTTCCGCAGCGGGTTCGGGGGAGACTTCCCCGGTCCCGGCCTCGAGGTGGCCGGCGCCGGCGCCCGGCAGTCGACCGGCGAGTTCTTCAGCGAGATCGTCAACCTGGGGCTCATGGGCCAGGAGCAGGTCGGGATCAACGAGTGGTGGTTCATCACGCTCGGCGGCCGTTGGGATCGCAACAGTGCTTTCGGGGAGAACACCACCGGGCAGTTGTATCCCAAAGTGAGCACCTCCATCGTGGTGAGCGACCTACCCAACTGGACCAGCACCACGCTGTCCACGCTGCGCTTCCGCGGCGCGTTGGGCCGGTCGGGCTTGCAGCCCGGCGCATTCGATCGGTTCACCACCTTCGGCCCTTCCACGTCCCAGTTGGGCGCCGGGTTGTCGCCCCGCAACCTGGGCAACCCGGACCTCAAGCCCGAGGTGACCACGGAGTGGGAGGCGGGGGTGGAGGTCGGCCTGGTTGATAACCGAGTCGCATTGGACGTGACCCGGTGGGAGCGGACCACGATAGACGCGCTGGTTAGCCGGCAGTTTGCGGTGACCGGCGGGTTCCTCGCCCCCCAGCTCAGTAACATCGGTGAGCTGGAGGCCAAGGGCTGGGACCTCAAGCTCAACGCCCTGGTGTACGACCGGCCGGGCTTCTCGGTGAACCTGTTCGCCAACGGGGCGTACCTGTTCCAGCGGATCGTGGACATGGGTGGCGCACCGCCCATCAAGGTCGGGGGTGCCTATCCGCGCTACCGCAACTGGCTATGGGAAGGGCAGGCGCCAGGGGTGTTGCTGGGCGCGCTAGTCATCCAGCCCTGCGGCCAGACTCAGCACACGAAGTGCCTGGGACCCGGCCAGGTGCCGTTCGATACCAACCGCGACGGTGTGCCGGACACGCGCGCCGAGCTCGAGGCGTACCTGTCGGTCCCGCGCAGCATCGACCTCTTCAACTCGCCCTCGGGGATCGGGCCGTTGCTGGACGACAACAACGGCGACGGGGATTTCCTCAACAACTGCATGGGGCCGATGTTCTCGCCCAACAAGGGCAACACCAAGATCCTGAAGGACAAGGACGGGAACGACTACGAGTACTGCCTGACGAAGGCCACGCCCGATTGGACCGGCGCCTTCGGGGCGGAATTCACCATCCGCCGCAACGTCCAGATCAACGCGCTGTTCGAGTACCGGGCGGGGAACTTCTTCGTCAGCAACCTGACGGACGCGTTCCGGAACACGAACCCGCTGATCGGGCGGAACAACCAGCGGCCGGCCGAACTCGAGGCCACCTTGCTCAACCCGGCCTCCACGCCGGCGGAGCGGGCGGATGCGGCGCTGGAGTACGCCACTCTCTACAAAGAGCTGACGCCCTACGACGGGATGAACCTGGCGGAGAAGGCGGACTTCATCCGGTGGCGGGAGGTGGGCATCACCTACACCGCTCCGGCCTCGTTCGCCCAGAAGCTCGGGTTCAGCAACATGGCCTTTACCCTGAGCGCCCGGAACCTGGCGCTGTTCACCGGCTACACCGGCATTGACCCGGAGATGAATGCTGTATCGAGCCGGGGTGGCGGCCTGAGCGGGAACTTCCTCGACGGCGTGGAAGCATTCAGCTCCCCGATACCGCGCCGGGTGGCGCTGTCGGCACGGTTCGGCTTCTAACGGCAGCCTGAGAATAGGAGATCAGCCAAGATGACCGGCACCTATAGATTCGACCGACGGCTGGGGCGCTCCCCGTGGAGCGCCCCGCTCCTCGGGCTGCTGACCGCCTCCCTGGTGGGGTGCGGCGGCCTGCTCGACGTGTCGAACCCGAACAACATCAAAGGAGAGGACGTCGAGCTCCCCGCCGCCGGGACGGCGCTGGCCAACGGTGCGCTGGCCAGGGTGGCGTTCGGGGTCAACGGATCCGCTCTGCCCTACCATACGGCGACCGATGAACTCGAGTGGTCGGGCTCGCGCGACGGCTGGCGCGAGCTGGATCAGGGCAAGCTGTCGAACGCGTTCAATGAGTTCATTGACGGCGCAGTGAACTCCGGCTTCCCGCGAATGGCCGAGGGGCGCTGGCTGGCGGACGAGGCGATTAGGGTGCTCGAGAAGCAGGCGCAAGCCTCGCCTCCGACCATCGTCAACATCGTCGACCTAGCGCGGGCCTACCTGTACGCGGCCATCGCGTACGTCCACATTGCCAATGTCTTCGACGACTTTGCGCTGTCGGACCGGGCGGAGCCGGCGCCCCCGGTGGGCCGTCCCGGCATGGGCAGCTTCTACGACACGGCGATCGACTACCTGACCAAAGGTTTGGCGATCGCGAGCGGCCGGGACGCCTCGCTGGCTCACACCATTCGGGCCATGCGCGCCAGGGCCAACTTCGACCGGGCCATCTGGGAGCTCATCAGCCCCCCGCCCAAGGGGGGCGCGGGCCTGGTGAACGCGGCTTCGTCCTATGTCACCAACGCAGTCGCCGATGCGCAGGCAGCGTTGGGCACGGCTCCCAGCCCGGACTGGCGCTTCCAGTTCCTCTGGAGCTCCGCGACGGGATCCAACCAGCACGGGGCGGAGATCGTCTCCCGCCAGGAGATGCGGCTGGGGCCTACCTACGTGGAACCCAGCCCCACGTCGCCGACCTGGCTGAATAACGTGGTGTTGATGGACCCGATCGACAACGAGCCGTCGCCCATTGTGGACGCGATCCAGAAGGAGTTCCGCGCGGGAGGGTTCTTTCCCCCGTATACCGTGGTATCGACGCGGGAGCTTCACCTGATTCTCGCGGAGGCCGCGCTGGCGGCCGGGGATATGCCGGGCTTCGAAGACGCCATCAATGACCTGCGCGATCTCGACGGACTGACGGACTGGAACCGGAGCGCGCCGCAGGCGCCGGCGCTGGACCTGCTGATTCACTCGCGGCAGAGCAACCTGTTCCTCCAGACCAGGCGGCTCTCGGACCATTACCGGTTTGGCGTTCCGTCGCGGGAATGGCTGTCTGGATCACAGGCCCTGACCCGGCCCGGCACCCTGCTGCCGATCTCGGCCACGGAGTGCCTGGCGAACCCCCACATCGGGGCGGCCAACTGCTCGACCTGATCGGGTAATCCGTTCGGGACCAGTCTAACGACGAAGGGCCGGTGCTTGGACCGGCCCTTTGGTTTGTCCCCCGGGTGGCCTCACCTGGGTACCAGGATGGAGGCCTCGGGGGGCGGTATATCACCGGGCCGGTCCCCGCTCACCACCCGCCGGATGAGGTCGAAGAAGACTGCGACGCCGGCAGCCGTGGCGCCTAGCAGGATCGCCGTGCGTCTTCCCGACAGACGCCATGCTTCGAGCTGCTCGATGTTGGTCACCGGAATGTCGTACGAGCCAAACATGGCGTCATACCTGTTCCCGGCGCGCGGATGCAGCCACCTGGCCACCAGGCCGAGCGTGTCCCCATTCACCTCGGTGACGATCCCCTCGATTCTCGTCACGTCGTTGAGCGTGAACTCACCCATGGAGATATCCATCGGCGACGCGAGGGTGACGCGCACCTCCGTTTGGGCCTTCGGCAAGGGCGGGACGTCTATCGGAACGTAGTGGAAGCACGCGGCAACGTAGGCCGGAAGCAACAACGTCGCTGCCGGCGCGAACACCAACCTGCGCATCGCGGACATCGTTCGCATGCTAGTACACCTGCTCGGAAGTTCGCTCACGTATTCTACGCAGCCACGGGCAGAGGGTTGGTGGTGTCGGCGGCTTCGAGCCGCGCGAGGAGTTTCGCGAGATCGTCACGGGTGAGAACCCGAGGAGGCGGGCTTGGGCGGCCTCGAAGGAAGCGCAGTCATCGGGGGTCCAGGCCTTCCGCTGGAGGATGGAGAAGTAGATCTCGATTTGATTGAGCCAGCTCGCGTGGACCGGCAGATGGATGAGCCGGAGCTGCTCCCAGCGACCCCTCCAGGCGTCGGATGGACGTGCGCCCACGGTGGATCCCGCCGTTGTCGACGATCCAGAAGACGTGGTCGGCCGAGGCATAGGGCTCCTGGCCCATGACGTGAGCGACCAACTGGTCGAAGGTCTCGATGGTGGAGCGCCGGACGACATGACCGAAGAGGCGCGCGTGATGGACGTCCCAGACCGCCTGGTAGGCACAGGTCCCGTGGCGGCGGTGTGCGTGTTCGACCCGGATCGGCCGGCCCGGCCCGGCGGGGGTGGACGGATGGCACCGCTCGCGCAGCTGGAGCTGGGTCTTCTCGTCGGCGCTGAGCACGAAGTCCCGCGCGCCCAACGGGCGCCCTGCCCAGTGTCGATGGTAGAGGTCCAGCACCGGGCTCGCCTTCCCGGCAAAGCGGGGATCGCGCGGGAAGACCCACGAGCGCCGGCTCCACGTACGGATGGCATCGGCGTCGAGCCAGCGCCAGATCGTCGAGCCGGAGATCTGGGCTACGATGCCCTGCCGCAGGACTTCGCGCTTGAGTTCCTCGCGACTCCAGCGCGACAGCGGGCGGCCAGTCTCGGCGGGCAGCGCACAGGCCAAGGCTTTGACCTCACAGACGATGCGAGGGGGAAAAAGCGGCGGGGCGGCCCCGCCGGGGCGCTTCCTCGAGCCCGGTCAGGCGCCGTCGGTAGAAGCGTTTGCGCCACTTGCTGGCGATCTCGCGGGGCAGATCCAAACGCGCCCCGATCTCCTTGTTATCCAGGCCCTCGGCGGCCAGGAGGACGATCTTGGCCCGCACGACGTCTCGATACGGTAACGTATATCGCCGGCTCCTCTGCTTCAGGATCTGCCGCTCTTCACGGGTGAGCTTGATGGTGAACGGGCTCGGGCGCGGCATCGTTTCTTCCCTGGGGGTGGTGCGCACAAAGATACCGCATGCCGCGCCCGTGCGCCACAAATATACGTGATTGTATTTATGGCCATACGTACTAGCTAGTCCTCCACGCTGTCATATTCTTGAAGCAGGGACGCCGGAGTTGCCGAGGCCACCGCAACGGCACGGTTGCCCGGCGACCATGGTGCGTTCGCCGACGGAATTCCTTTCAGCGCCTCGTCCAGAACACGAGCACGCCACACTCGGGGCCGGCCCCGCTGAACTGGACGGGCACCTGCACGCCGCTGTACGCTTCGACCGCCTCAATCTGATTCGCCGCCAGCACGTCGTCCAGCATGATCGTTTCGTCGTTGCCCAGATCGGTGCCGTCGAGGAAGAACTGCACCGGACAGGCCGCCTGATTCGGGAGGCGGGCCCCGGGGCGGCGAAACTCGCACGTGCCGCAGCACATCGTGCACCGTGCTAGGCGTGTACCGCTCGAACTCGCCCCGCGTGATGTAGTCACCGAATCCCGTCTGCCGCCGCGCGTAGAAGCCGGCCAGCTCGAGCATCCGGCTCTGATCGGGCCGGCCCACCACCGTCGCCGCCTCCAGCACGACGGGCAGCGGCGTCAGCGCCAGCATCCCATGGCCAAGCGAGACGCTCCTGCCAGGCGGTACCGCGAGGGCATACTCGCGGGGTGTGTACCCGATGCGATGTAGCGTGAGCGTGAGGTCCCCAGGCGGGAGGTCAGCGAGCCTGATAGCCCCGTCACTGCGAGTGACGACGACCGTGTCGAGCCCCAGCACGCGGACCACGACCCCCGCCACGGCCTTGCGGCTCAGCGAGTCACTGACGACCGCCCGCAGCTCAGCCGGGGCCGGTGCAACCGGCGGCTAGGTGAGATCCTGCGTCCAGATGCCGCCGCTGTGGCCGAGGAAGCGATCCGGTCCGGTCCACAGGCCCTCGCCCGTGAAGCGCAGGCTAGCACCGCGCGCCGCCCGTCCTTCCGCGCCAACACCGTGACCGATCCGCCGACCGGCACGCCGCACCCGACGTAGCTCCCTGTCTCCCCCGTGACCGCACGCATACGCCGCTCGGCGCCCACGCTCCCCGCGGGACCACCGGAGTCCCACCACGCGATGAGCACCCGAGCCCCCGGGACTTTGCGTCGCTCCGACCCCTCGACGACACTGCCCACGAGAATGCGACGCCCCTGGGTCGCGAACAGCGTGTCCGGGCACAGCTCCGCTGCGATCGCGTGCTCGCCAGGGATCGCAAGCTGCACCGGGACGCTCCGGGCACCGCGCAACCACCCACCCTTAGGAGGCGTAGTATTTGGTCCCGCAATGGGTTACACGCTCGCCGCGCCCCCTGGTTGACAAACTCGCGCGCACGCCGTACCGTAGCCGTCTGAGAGCCTCACGTTTACCAAAAAATACAGGAGCTGTAGGCGCGTGCTAGCTGGAGGCGCTCTCTGGCAGCCGGTTTCAATCGTCGCATTGCTGAGTCCTACCCACGCGTTCCCTCACCCCACTTCCCAAGGAGGGCGGGTATGAAGTATCACGCGTT